>JAXJLC010000146.1:0-4089 GCA_036297365.1 Collinsella sp. | reverse complement strand
TATGGAAGCCGGCCGACTCGAGCTTGGACAGGTCGAGCGCGGAGTGGGTCGGGCGCGGGGCGACGGGGCCCGCGGCGTTCGCGTAGTAGTCGGCGGTCGATACCGGCACGACCCTGTCCCCGTTGCCGTTGGCGGCCTCGAAGACGGCGCGGGCGATGTCCGCCCAGGACCTGACGGCGCCGGAGCCGGTGCAGTTATAGGTCCCGTAGGGGGCGTGCGTCCCCAGCACGTGGAAGATGCCCTCGGCCATGTCGCGCGTGAAGGTCAGGCGGCCCAGCTGGTCGTCGACGACCGTGACCTGCGTGAGCTTATCCTCGGGGTCGGCGACGCGGTCGGACAGCCCCCTCATGGTCTTGACGAAGTTATGGCCCTCGCCGATGACCCAGCTGGAGCGCATGATGTAGTGGCGCGGGCAGCCGGCCACGGCGATGTCGCCGGCCGCCTTGGTCTGGCCGTAGACGGACAGCGGGCTGAGGGGCTCGTCCTCGGTGTGGACCTCGGCCGTGCCGTCGAAGACGTAGTCGGAGGACACGTGGACGAGCGTGATGCCGTGCCCGGCGCAGGTGCGGGCGAGAAGGGCGGGACCGGTCGCGTTGGCCTTCCAGGCGGTCACGCGGCCCTCGGGGGTCTCCGCTTTATCCACGGCCGTGTAGGCGCCGCAGTTGATCACGGTGCCGTAGAGCGACCAGTCGTACTGCGAATAGGCCTCCGGGTCGGACATGTCGAAGGTGTCGATGTCGCAGAAGTCGAAGTCCTTGGCCACGCCGCGCTCCTCGGCGAGCGCGCGCACCGCGCGGCCCAGCTGGCCGTTGCAGCCGGTGACGAGGGTGCGTTTCGGCGCCATGGGGACGACGTCCCTGAGCATCGGGTGGTTGAGGTCGGCCTCGGAGACGGTGGCCTGGTCGAGCGGGATGGGCCACTCGATGGCGAGCTCGGGGTCGGCGAGGTTCACGAAGGTGTAGGTCCTCTTGAGCTCCAGCGACCAGTGGGCGTCCACCAGGTAGGTGTAGGCGGTGCCGTCTTCGAGCGCCTGGAAGGAGTTGCCCACGCCGCGCGGGACGTAGATGGCCTTCGACGGGTCCAGGGTGCAGGTGTAGACCTTGCCGAAGGTGGCGCTGCCCTCGCGCAGGTCCACCCAGGCGCCGAAGACGCTGCCGCGGGCGACGGAGATGAACTTGTCCCACGGCTCCGCGTGGATGCCGCGGGTGACGCCCCTCTTCTCGTTGTAGGAGACGTTGTTCTGGACGACGCGGAGGTCGGGGATGCCCAGGGCGGTCATCTTGGCGCGCTGCCAGTTCTCCTTGAACCAGCCGCGCGAGTCGCCGTGGACGGCGAGGTCGACGACCCTGAGGCCCCCGATGCCGGTCTCGGCGACGGAGAGGTCCTTCTCGAATGCGATGTCTGCCATTTTGCTATCCCCTCCTACTGCCCCTGCGCGCGGTAGCGGGCCTCGGTGCCCTCCTTGGCGGGGCGCCACCAGGACTCGTTGTCGACGTACCAGTCGATGGTGGCCTTGAGACCCTCGGCGAAGTCGGTGTGCGCCGGCCTCCAGCCCAGCTCGCGCTGGAGCTTCGTGCTGTCGATGGCGTAGCGGCGGTCGTGGCCGGGGCGGTCGGCGACCCAGTCGAAGTCCTCGGGGTCCTTTCCCATCGCCTCGAGGATCATGCGCAGGACCGTGATGTTGTTCTTCTCCCCGTCGGCTCCGATGAGGTAGGTCTCCCCCGTGCGGCCCTTGGTGAGGATGTCCCACACCGCGGAGCTGTGGTCCTCGGTGTGGATCCAGTCGCGGACGTTCTCGCCCTTCCCGTAGAGCTTGGGGCGGACGCCGTCGACGATGTTCGTGATCTGCCTGGGGATGAACTTCTCCACGTGCTGGTAGGGGCCGTAGTTGTTGGAGCAGTTGGAGATCGTGGTGCGCAGGCCGTAGGTGCGGGTCCAGGCGCGCACGAGCATGTCGGAGCTGGCCTTGGTGCTCGAGTACGGGCTACTCGGGCGGTACGGAGTCTCCTCGGTGAACTTCGCCGGGTCGTCGAGCGCCAGGTCGCCGTAGACCTCGTCGGTGGAGACGTGGTGGTAGCGGATGCCGTATTTGCGGACGGCCTCCAGCAGGCGGAAGGTGCCCTCCACGTTGGTGCGCAGGAACGGCTCCGGGTCGGCGATGGAGTTGTCGTTGTGGCTCTCTGCGGCGTAGTGCACGATCGCGTCGTGGCCGGGGACGATCCTATCGAGCAGCTCCGCGTCGCAGATGTCACCGACGACGAGCTCGACCCTGTCCTCGGGCAGCTCCGCGATGTTCTCGGGGTTGCCGGCGTAGGTCAGCTTGTCCAGGACGGTCACGTGGACGCCCGGGTGGTTCTTCACCACGTAGTGCACGAAGTTGCTGCCGATGAAGCCGCAACCGCCCGTGACGATGATGTTCTTAGGTTCAAAAATCTCAGACATGAAAATCCAATCTGAAGCAAGTACAGCTTCTTTAGTATGCCGCAGGAAGTGACGCCGCGACACTATTCAACAAAACTATCGGACATTTCGGCATGCGATAAGAGCCATGACCTTCGCAGAATTACTTCCCCTACAAAACGCCTCCGGAATGCAGTCTTTGTCGTACCGGAAGACCGAATTCCCAGTTTTATCGCGTAAGTACTTATAGAAGAAGTCTTCCCAGCTTTTAAACTTCTCACTGTTTACAAAGGCTTCTGGGGTTTCCAAAACCGCCTTAACATCTAACCCTGAAATTACGCCAGAGCTCAGCAGAAGCCACTCGAATGACTCGGGAAGACAAAGCGTAACAGTATCGCGATGAATGTCTTGCAGCTTAAGGACGCGGTCCGCATAGCACCCAAATGCCGCTCCGTCCGCGACAACAAACACGCGATCGTCGAAATGCTGATCCAACCAGCCCAAAATCGCGCTGTTCGTCATGGCCGAAGCACAGGTAAGCTCACTATCAGCGAAATGCCGTTCAAAGAACTGGAAACCAGACTTACTGTCCTCGCATAGAAGGATAGAAAAGTCCTGTTTTGGCACCGATCGGGAAATAGCATAACGATGATTTCCGCGATCTTGATAAACAGGGACGAAAGAATGGTATTTTCCGCTCGTCTTAATCTTGTAAATCTCATCCACGCTATACGGAAGATTGGGGAAATCAGCCCTTGAGATCAGTACGAAATAATTCGAGGAATACAGCACATGATGGGCAAACTCATCAGAATGGATCTCTTTTAAGCCCTCATCGACAAATACAATCGAGTCATGAACGGACGAAAGCTGGTTTCGCCAATCATAATCGGTCAGGGCGACACAGGGACAATCGCATTGCAAGGAAACACCCGACTGCTCGCCCGTTCGCATGTAGTCTGCGACCATGTCAAACAGTGTCGTCTTACCCGTGCCACTATCGCCACGCACAATAGTGATGTTCCGCTTGATGGTAAATGTGTACTTAGTTCCCCTGCGGCGGGAAATCTTAACGAGATGCGAACCGTTCATAAGCAGTACCTACAGATACGGAATCGACTCGTGAATCAATTCGGCCATGTTGTGAACGATTCGGCCGCTATTCACGACTTTAATTTTAAAATCCTCGCGACCAAAGTCCATCACATGATAGAGATTCACAACGAGCTTGCGGTCTTTCGCCATGTCAAGAATCCACTTGGCACAGTTGTCACCACAGGTAGAGGCGTTAAAAATATGCTTACGATCAAATCTCATAAGCAGCAGCGTTTTCACGCCACCAGAAAGCTGGAGTGGGGAGATGGATCCAAGCACGGGGCTTTCGATGACGTTTTCGGAGACAACATCCGATCGATCGACATCTTTAATTATCGAGACTGCATAGGGATCCGTAATCCAAGTAGACCGGTAAGAGTTTTTGAAATATGTCGCTGTGTTGTAAATCGCTTCTGGCATATCGCCAAAGTAGACGCTTAACACATCCACTCCCAATCATATTATCTTTATGGTCAACGTAATCATAACGAAAGGGGCCACCAGATAAACGGTGACCCCTAAAAGAAAACAAGCTGGCGCTAGTACTCGCGCGGGCTGTTGACGATCTCGCCGGCGGCGACCTTCTTCAGGTGC
>JAXJLC010000145.1:0-2112 GCA_036297365.1 Collinsella sp. | reverse complement strand
TTTTGATCATGCCGCCGAAGTTGAAAGGCAGATTGCCGCTCTGGCGGGTTTGCAGCGTCAAGCGGTTACGCGGTTTGGTAAAACCGCGTAACTTAGTAGTTGGCTTCGTAGCCGTTGCCGTCGCCGGTGGGCTCTTCGTAGTAGTCCGAATCGCTCGAATCGCTTGAGTCATCGGAATCGTCAGAGCTGACCGATGAGGTTGCGGTACCGTTTGCGTAGTCGTCAGACGTGTTGTTGTTCAGGTCGCCGATTGTAGAGCTGGAACCGTCGGAAAGACCCATGGTGTTGGGACCCTTGGGATCCTTGCCGGCATCGACGCGCTCCATCATTTCCTTGAGCTCGTCCTCGTAGACAAAGACGTAGCTCACACCGTCGATCATGGTGCTGTCGTCGGCGTACGAGGGCAGGTTGGCCGAGTAGATACCGTCGACATCCATACCGCGCATGGCGTTGACCGTAGCCACGATATCCTGAACGCTCATATCGGTTACGAGCATATCGGACAGCGAATTAACCAGGCCAAAAATCTTCGTGGCATCGAAGTTATTGAGAATCTGGTTGGCAAGGGCGCCAAGCACCTGACGCTGGTGGCGCATGCGTGTGTAATCGCCGTCGGCATAGGTGTAGCGGCAGCGGGCATAGGTAAGGGCGGTGTCACCGTCCATATGCTGCTGGCCAGCGGTAATCTTAATATCCAGGTGCTCGGGGTCGTCAACATCATCGGTTGCGTTAATGTCGATACCGCCAACCGAATCAATCAGCGCCTGCATACCGTCGAAGCTGACCTCGGCATAGTGGGAAATCTGAACACCGCACAGCTCGTTGACCGCCTCGACCATGGCCTCGGCGCCGCCAACGGTATGGCAGGCGTTGATCTTCATGGTCTCGCCCTTGTACTCGACCTTGGTGTCGCGCGGAACGGAAATGAGCGTCGCCTGCTTTTGCGTGGGGTCGATGCGTGCCAGGATAATCGAGTCGGCACGATACGTATCCTCGCCCGGACGGCCGTCGGTGCCAAGAAGCAGCACGTAGAACGGATCCTTTGCCTCATCGGTGTCAACCAGAACCCGACGCAGATTGTCGGTAATGACATTAGAATCGCCGAGCTTGCCCATAATGGTGGCAAACCACAGGCCGGCAGCGGTAGTGGCACTCAGCAGCACACCAAGCACGACAATGAGCGCGACGTGACGAATCGTGTGGCTACGACGACGTTGACGAGCGCGCTCGGAATAGCGAGCCACGTTATCGCGACTGTAGATCTTGGCCTGCGCACCAGTTGAGGGTCTTCGGGCGGTGGTATCCGCGAGGGGCTTTTTATTAAACATAGGCAACCTGTATTAGTAGATGACGGGATCGGGGACGGTAGCATGCTCGACATGCGCGCCGAGCGCCTGCAGCTTTTCGACAAACTGCTCGTAGCCGCGCTTGATGTGATGGATAGCCGAAACCTCGGTCGTCCCGTCGGCGATCAAGCCCGCTACGACGAGGGCCGCTCCGCCACGCAGATCGGGCGAGGTAACCTGTGCACCCGAGAAACCCTTGACGCCATGAATCATGGCATGATGGCTCTCGATACGAATGTCGGCACCCATGCGCACCAGCTCAGAGGCAAACATAAAGCGATTCTCGAAGATGTTCTCGGTAATAACGGAACTGCCGTCGGCGAGAGCGGAGAGCACCATAATCTGCGCCTGCATGTCCGTCGGGAAGCCGGGGAACGGAAGCGTTTGGATGTCGACCGGCTTGATACGCTCGGCACGGTTCACATGGACGCCATCCTCGACGCGCTCGCAGTCGATACCCATGAGCTCCATCTTCTTGAGCACCATGCCCAAGTGAATGGGGCAAAAGCCCGTGACATCGACACCACGATCGTCGGCCATCAACGCACCGGCAACGATAAAGGTACCGGCCTCGATGCGGTCGCCCACTACGCGATGGGTAACAGGATGCAGTTCTTCCACGCCCTCGATGGTCACGACGGGCGTGCCCGCGCCGACGATCTTGGCACCCATCTCGTTGAGCATGTTGGCAAGGTCGACGATCTCGGGCTCGCGGGCAGCGTTGTCGATAACCGTGGTGCCCTGCGCGCGCACGGCAGCCATGATG
>JAXJLC010000144.1:0-2910 GCA_036297365.1 Collinsella sp. | reverse complement strand
TGTTACATGAGTTCAACTGCGCTCACGGCTCCAGCAAGTCGCAAAGCGCAGGGTCGATCAGCATCCGGCCGTAACGGCGGTGCCAGAAACACCACGAGCTCCAATATCGATTGCCATACTCGATTTTGCATTAGTTTTTGTGGCTATTTATAAGTTCGCATTACGCGTGCAATAAGTTGGTATGGCAAACCACATCAGTCCTACAGTTGTTTGCGTGCGGTCCAGTTTTGTTCCCGCTTGACTGGTTCGCACGCAGCCAGCTGGGGATGCGGTCTTTTTGCGATACACGTCCGCGTCTCTAGCAACTGCATTTGTACATACCGTTCACGGTGGGGCAGAGCCACGTGCTTGTCTAACTGGGCTCAGGGTTTGAATATGGAGCGCCTTCGCGCACGAGCGCCCTGGCGAAGCCATACCCAAACCCCGTGAGCCACACGTAAGACAGCAAGGGGGTGGTGCTCGTGTGGTATGTGATCCAGGTCATTAACGGACGCGAAGATGTAATGCGCGAGCGCATCGAGCGTATGGTGCCTACGAGCGCCATGCAGGAGCTCTTTTATCCTCAATTTCAAACCGAAATTAAAGTACACGGCGAATGGGTCAATACGACTAAGCCGCTCTTTCCCGGTTATCTTATCTGCGATACGGCAGATCCTCGAACCGTGCAACAGTATCTGCTACGTATGGACGACTTTGCCCGGGTGCTTTCCCAGGACGGTCAGTTTGTGCCGCTGGCAAAAGAAGAGGTTCAGCTTATTGGCGGCTTTACGCATAGGGGAGACCGCGTAGTGCCCATGAGCGAGGCCCTAAAAGACGGCGACCAGGTCGTAGTTACGGCAGGTCCGCTGCTGGGCCACGAAGGCCTTATCAAAACCATTAATAGACGCAAGAGCACTGCTTATTTGGAGCTCGATCTGTGCGGTCGACGCGTAACTACGCGCGTTGGCCTTGCTGTGCTTTCGGCCGAGCAGCGCGTCATGCGCAACCTTAAAAAGGCGATCGCCTAGTTGCAGGCGATCGCTACACAGAACAGGGAGGATCCCCGACCCGGGGACGAAGTCTTGGAAGAAAACGTGTCGGATAAAACTCAATTTGCAACGGATGCGCCCGTGGGGGCCGCACTGATTGCTCAGGCCATGGACCGACGTGAGGGTGCTGGCCGCTACAAGGCCATGCAATCCATCATGGACTGGGATCGCTCGCGCCTGGCCTACCGGGCCGTCAAGCGCACATTCGACATCGCGTTTAGCGGCTGCGTGCTGGCCGTCATCGCCGTACCCAGCCTTGTGCTTGCCGCGGCCATTCGCCTTGAGAGCGAGGGCAACCCCTTCTACAGCCAGATCCGCGTGGGCCAGACCCACCGCGATGGCAGCCTGTCCACCTTCCGCATGTGGAAGTTCCGCTCCATGTACAAGGACGCCGACGAGCGCCTCGCCGAGCTCAGGGAGCAGAACGAGATCGCCGGCGCCATGTTCAAGATGAAGAATGACCCGCGTGTCACCAAGATTGGAAAGTTCATCCGCAAGCACTCCATCGACGAGTTCCCGCAGTTCCTCAACGTGTTCCTGGGCCAGATGTCCGTCGTGGGCCCGCGCCCGCCGCTGCCCAACGAGGTGGCCGAGTACACAGAATTCGACCTGCAGCGCCTGGCCGTGAAGCCCGGGATCACCGGCTGGTGGCAGGTGACGGACCGCAACGACACCGATTTCGACGGCATGGTCCGACGCGACCTGGAGTACATCGCCAAGCGCGGCGTGGTCACCGATTTAAAGATTGTTCTCCTCACAGTCGTTGAGGTCTTTACGGGTGGCGGTGCTTGCTAGATGACTGAACCGATTAGGGTAGCCCAGATTGTTGGCAAGATGGTTGGCGGCGGCGTCGAGGCCGTTGTCATGAACTATTATCGCCATATTGACCGAAGTAAAGTCCAGTTCGATTTTCTTGTCGATTCAGATTCGACGCTCGTGCCACGTGAAGAGATCGAATCGCTTGGTGGTCGAATCTTTGAGATTCCGCCCTACCAGCATGCGATTGAATATCAGCGAGAGCTTCAAAGCCTCTTTACGCAAGAGGGCTGGAAGATAGTGCACAGCCATATCAACGCGCTTTCCGTCTTTCCGCTTCGCGCCGCGAAGAAGGCAGGGGTACCCGTGCGTATCGCCCACAGCCACTCGACGAGCGGCAAAGGCGAGTTTGCAAAAAATGCCCTTAAAGGCTTTTTGAAACTGTTTTCGACAAGGTATCCAACTGATTTGGCGGCCTGTACTGAGTATGCCGGTAAATGGCTGTTCGGCTCATCCCATTTTACCGTCTTTAATAATGCTATCGATTTGAGCAGTTTTTCTTTCAATCGATCGATTAGGGATGAGCAACGTGCTGGACTTGGAGCGCAGGACGATACGCTGGTATTGGGGAATATCGGTAGGTTCATCCCCCAGAAGAATCAGCTGTTTTTGCTTGATGTTTTCAAGGCGGTTTATGCTCAGAATCCTGATTCCATCCTTGTTATCTGCGGCGATGGAAAGTTGAGACCGCAGGCGGAGGAAAAGGCGCGCTCGCTGGGAATTGCGTCAGCAGTGCGTTTTCTCGGTCAGATTTCCAATGTACAGGACGTCTATCAGGCGCTTGATTTATTCGTTCTCCCTAGTCTGTACGAGGGCCTCGGAATGGTCGCGATTGAGGCCCAGGTCTCCGGTCTCCCGTGCATCTGCTCTGAGAGGGTCCCCAACGAGGTCGCGCTATCCGGTCGGTGCAGCTTCGTTCCGTTGAGTGCGGGCATTGAGGGCTGGTCCAATGCGATCCTTACCACACGCACAGATGTCGTTAATCGTTCCGATCCCCAAGCATCTCTGGGGCTTGAATCTTATGACATCTTTAGGGCAGCGCCCAAGCTCGAAGAGTACTATCTGA
>JAXJLC010000143.1:0-2457 GCA_036297365.1 Collinsella sp. | reverse complement strand
GCCTTGTTTTGAGAAGTGGGCTCCGCGAACTTCTCAAAACAAGGCAGGCACCCCGGCCCCGCCGGCAAATAGCGGACACTCCGCATGCAATCTATGCAAACAAACAAGTACGCTTAGCTACATTCGGTAAGTTCGAGCACGCTGCCCTTAACGATAAGCGCCGGCTCCAGGACGACCTCTTCGGCACGCCTGCCGCCCCTACCGGCAAGACGCTTGGACATGCAGCCAAAAGCATGCTCCGCAAGGACACCAGGATCCTGCTCAATGGCGGTCAGCGCCGGCTCAAAGAGAACGTCGGCCGCCGAGTTGTCATAGCTCACCACCGAGATATCGCCCGGGATGCTCTTCCCCATCTCGTGCAAGCGCTTGAGCAGACCGAGGGCGATGTTATCCGAACTTGCGAACACAGCGGTGGCATCAGTTGCGAGCACCGCCTCCGAGGCCTCGTAGGCACTCGGAATGTAGTACTCGCTCTCAAACTCCAAACGTGCGTCGATAGGCAGGCCAACCTCGCGCAGCGCGCGCTCATAGCCGGCAAGTCGCTTACGCCCCGTATTGGAACGGCGCGCGTTAACCAAGCAGGCAATGCGACGGTGGCCCTGCTCGATCAGATAGCGAGTGGCCATGTAGCCACCCATCTCGTGGTCGAACATCACCTTGTCGCACTCGAGCCCCTCAATGGCACGGTCGACCATCACGGCAGGGATAGGCAGATGGCTGACTTCTTCGCGCAGGGCGCGGTCGTCGGAGAACTCGTCGCCCACAACCAGGAAGACGCCATCAACGCCGCGCGTTACCAGCTGACGCAGCAGCTCCAGATCGTCGTCGGCACTTCCACCCGAGCTGGTAATGAAGAGCGCATAGCCGTCCTCGCGGCAGCGCTTTTCCAGGCTACCGGCGAGCGAGGCAAAAAAGCGGCTCTCGATGTTAGGGACGATAAGGCCCAGCGTGCGCGACTCGCGCATGACCAGACTACGCGCAATCTGATTAGGAACATAGTGGTTGCGCGCCGCGACCTCCTTGATGAGCTTGCGGTTTTCTTCCGAGATGCGACAGGGCCGATTATTGAGAACAAGCGAGACCGACGAGGGGGAAAGCCCCACCTCCTGGGCGATCTGCTTGAGGGTGACTTTGTTGGCCATCTCGCTCCTTCCAGGTTTACGCGCAATCTCTTGAAAGTATAGCGACCACCCCTCTACCTCGGTGATAAACACTTTACCAATCCGGTAGACGGCTGTTTTATCGCCGCCAGCGCACCAAATCCGTCCGGGTGGGGTATATTGCAATCGATTGATGACAACGACCACCAAAAGGCGGCTATTAGTATGCACGAAAACGATTTTTTTAACGAGGACCTGCTGTGCGCGCTTGCTGGCGTTGCCGGCGAGGACAACGTGCTGATGAGCGAGCCCATGCGCGAGCACACCACGTTTAAGATCGGCGGCCCGGCCGACGTCTTTGTCACGCCCGATACCGAGCAGGGCCTCGTCGCCACGCTCGACACCTGTTATCGCTGCGACCTGCCGCTCACCATCGTGGGCAACGGCTCCGACCTGCTCGTCGGCGACAAGGGCATCCGTGGCGTCGTCGTGGCGCTGGGCGAAGGCCTCTCCAACATTACGGTCGACGGTACGCACGTCACGGCGGCGGCCGGCGCCTTGCTTTCCGATGTCGCCGCGGCGGCAGCCGAGGCCGGCCTTACCGGCATGGAGCCCATCTCGGGCATCCCCGGATCGGTCGGCGGCGCCTGCTACATGAACGCCGGAGCTTACGGCGCCTGCATGGCCGATGTGCTGGAGTCCGCGCGCGTCTACAAACCCGCTCGCCAGCTCGACGACGGCACCCGTGGCAGCGGCAACATCATCGAGTTCGATGTCGATGAGCTCAACCTGGGCTATCGCAAGAGCCGCATTGCCGACGACGGCTTCATCGTGCTTTCGGCCACCTTCAATCTCGCTCCGGGCAACGCCGCGATGATCAAGGCCGACATGGACGACTACCGCCAGCGCCGCGAGGACAAGCAGCCGCTCGACATGCCGAGTGCCGGCTCCACTTTCAAGCGCCCCGAGGGCTACTTTGCCGGCAAGCTCATCATGGACGCCGGCCTGCGAGGACACGCCGTTGGCGGCGCGCAGGTAAGCGAAAAGCACTGCGGTTTTATCGTCAACGCCAACCACGCCACCGCCGCCGACGTTGACGAACTCATCCGCCACATCCAAACAACCGTCAAAGGCCAATTCGACGTAGACCTAGAACCCGAAGTCCACCGAGTAGGCGAATTTTTATAAAAAGAAGGCCCCGAAAGGGGCCTTCACCATATTCATTCAGATAACCCAGTCCGGTGTGTCGCGCCCCGAACCCGAGAGGGCCGCGTGCCCGCCCGCATTATATTTGATTGATCGCGAGTTCCGCACGCAAAGAAGGCCACTTAATGTGGCCTTCGTCTTGCGCAGGACT
>JAXJLC010000142.1:0-3932 GCA_036297365.1 Collinsella sp. | reverse complement strand
CTGCTCAAGCATCCGCGCGTGCTCATTTTTGATGACTCCACCAGCGCGGTCGATATGGCGACCGACGCTAAGATTCGCGAGCACATCGCCCGGATTTCCGATACGACCGTGCTCATCATCGCCCAGCGCATCGCGAGCGTCATGGATGCCGATCGCATTGTGGTATTGGACGACGGTCGTGTCCACGGCGTGGGCACGCACGAGGAACTGCTAGCGGGCGACAACATCTACCAGGAGGTTTACGCCTCGCAGATGGAGTTTGCGGGGAACGTGGACGCCGGCGCCGGCAGCGACGATGGCTGCGCGAATGATCCGTTTTCCTCCGTCCCTGGCGGATCGCCCTTGGAAGGGGGTGAGCGCCATGCCTAAGACCGCAGCCCAAGCACGCCCGGCCGACCTCAAGCGCACTGTGCGCCGCCTGCTCTCCTACATGGGGCATGCCAAGTTCTCGTTGCTCGCGGTGGGCGTGCTCGCCTCCGTCGCCGCCATCGCGAGCCTCGCCGGCACCTACATGGTGCGCCCCATCGTTAACGGTTTGGCTACGGGCGGGGAGGAACTGCTCGCCAAGCAGGTCATCCTGACGGCGATCATCTACGCCGCGGGCGTGCTTTCGGCCCTGGGCTACTCGCAGATCATGGTGCGCGCGGCCCAACGCGTGGTGTCCGATATTCGCCGCGACCTGTTCGCGCACATCCAGACGCTGCCGCTCAGTTATTTTGACAGCACGCGCTCGGGCGACATCATGAGCTTTTTCACCAATGACGTCGACACCGTCTCCGAGGCGCTTAACAACAGCTTTGCCAACGTGATTCAGGCCGCCATTCAGGTTGTGGGCACCACGGCCATGCTCATCATCCTTAACTGGCAGCTCACGATTATCACGCTCGTGTGCGATGCAGCCATTGTGCTGTATGCGCGCTACTCGGGCGCGCGCTCTAAGCGCTTCTTTGCCGCCCAGCAGGCATCGCTTGGCGACCTGGACGGATATATCGAAGAAATGGTCTCGGGCCAAAAGGTCATCAAGGTCTTTAACCGTGAGGCAGCGAATGTCGCCGGCTTCACCTGCCGCAACGACGAGCTTCGCCGCACCGGCACCGCCGCCGTGAGCTATGCCAACTCCATGGTGCCCATGACCGTCGTGATTGGCTACGTCAACTATGCCATCGTCGCCGTGGCGGGCGGCATGCTCTGCATCAAGGGGCTCGCCGACGTAGGTGCGCTCGCGAGCTACCTGGTCTTTGTGCGCCAGGCCGCCATGCCCATCAACCAGTTTACGCAGCTCGGCAACTTCTTGCTCAACGCGTTGGCCGGTGCCGAACGCCTGTTTGCGGCTATGGACCTTAAGCCCGAGGTGGACGAGGGCTGCGTGGAGCTGGTGCAGACGGGCGACGCCGCGTGGGCGTGGAAGATTCCCGAGGGCCAGGGCGTGGGCGCGTATGGGCATCTGCATGACGTGGCAGCCGTTGATGAGTCGGGCCGCGCGGTGGCTGCCGACGGCACCGAGCTCACGTGCGGCTTGGTCCCGCTTGCCGGCGACGTGCGCTTCCATGCCGTGGACTTTTCCTACGTGCCGGGCGCCCGCGTGCTCACGGACCTCAACCTGTTTGCCAAGCCGGGGCAAAAGATTGCGTTTGTGGGCTCCACGGGCGCCGGCAAGACGACCATTACCAACCTCATCAACCGCTTCTACGAGGTCGATGACGGCGAGATCACGTACGACGGCATCGACGTCAAGCACATTGCCAAGGCCAGCCTGCGCGGGTCGCTCGGCATTGTGCTGCAGGACACGCACCTGTTTAGCGGCACCATTGCGCAGAACATCCGCTTTGGCAAGCTCGACGCGACCGACGAGGAGGTGCGCGCCGCTGCCGAGGCCGCCTGCGCCGACTCGTTTATCCGCCGCCTGCCGCGGGGCTACGACACACCGGTCACGGCCGACGGCGCCAACCTGTCGCAGGGTCAGCGTCAGCTGCTCGCCATCGCGCGCGTGGCCGTCGCCGATCCGCCGGTGCTCATCCTGGACGAGGCCACGAGCTCCATTGACACGCGTACCGAAAAGCTCATCGAACGCGGTATGGACCGCATCATGCGCGGACGCACCACCTTTATGATCGCGCACCGCCTGTCCACCGTCCGCGACGCCGACGCCATCATGGTCCTCGAACACGGCCGCATCATCGAGCGCGGCACGCACGAAGAACTGCTCGCCCAGCACGGCGAGTACTGGCAGCTGGCACATGGCTTAAAAGAGCTGGATTAACCCGTTCGAGCACGATGCTTTGATCTCTCCGTGCCCCTCACCTCGCTTCAAACCATCACAACATTCGACACTTTTTGCCAAAATCGGGAAAAGCATCGAATGTTGTGATGGTTTTTCTGCCGCTCGACCGGGTGGATTCGCTTTCTTGCGCGCGAAGGTGTGCGGACCCGTGGGCAGGGGAATAAGGTTGGTTATCCGACTCCATTGGAGGGCTCATGGACCTGCCGATCGTCCTGTCCCATAAGACTGCCTGGCTGTACCACAACGTGGCGCGCCCGTCCGAGCCGCCCTCGCGAGCAAGCAGCCTATACGATGAGGACTCGCTTGCTAACGATGCGGAGCCGACCGCGAGCCTGCCCAAATTGGGACCCGATGCCAAAGGGCTGAGGGCTTCAACGGCAGCTGGGATCGTTACCGACTATCTGGTTTCGCTTGGTATTCCGCGAGAAGAGCTCGATCATATCGACACGCTCGTCAACTTCGATTTTGAGCGCTCGACGCCGGCTGGATTTAGGTGCCACGTGTTTGGAGCGCCGGTACCTCCAGGCCATCTTATCGAGGTGGCAGAGGGCCTTCTAGTGGTTGATGAGGCCATGTGCTTTGTTCAAGCGGGTTCGTGGATGAGCGAGCCCGAGCAGCTGGAATATGGCTACGAAATCTGCGCCCGTTACCATTTGAATCATCTGTCGACAGGCGATTATATTGAGATGGGGCAGAGGTATACCGTTGCCGATTTGATTGCCTATTGCAATGAGAACCGATCTCGTCAGGGGGCCGTGCGCGCGGCCGCTGTGCTCAAGCGCGTGCACGATGGCGCGCGGTCGCCCATGGAGACGGCCACCGCAATCATGGTCGTAGCAAAACGTTCCCAGGGCGGGCTGGGATACGCCAAGATCGAGCTCAACCATCGGGTCGATGTTCCCAACGAGTTCAAGTATCTCGCAAAGGCCGGGTATTTCGAGATTGACGTATATGCGCCTGCAAGCGGTACAGGGATTGAATACAACGGCTCGGACCATCTTGATAAACAGCGCAGCGCGTCGGATGCGGAGCGTATGACCGTGCTGAGTGCGCTGGGCTTTAGGATGATCGTCCTCACCGGGACTCAGTTTGCCCATCAGCTGCAATTGCACCGGGCGATGAACGCCATCGCACTCGCGATGGGTCTCAAGTGCGACCGAAGCGAAGCGTTCCAAAAGCGGCAAAACGACCTGCGAGAATTCGTGATTCGGCACTGGGACGGAGGCCTTTAGGGGCGCTTTGGTCCTTCTACGGGGTGCTGTGGGCAGACAAACCATCACAACATTCGACGTTTTTTGCCAAAATCGGGAAAAGCATCGAATGTTGTGATGGTTTGTCTGCTGAGGATGGGCTTGGGAAGCCGGTCTTGCTCGAAGCGACCTGTCCTGTCGTACGGGTGTCGGCATGATTCCCCCGTGGGGTATTATGTTTTCCGAAGAATAAAACGCCGCGTGAGGGGAGGGCTGCGTGGACGGGCACGTGCAACATGACGGTTTTGGCCGCGATATCAACTACCTGCGCATTGCCGTTACCGACAAGTGCAATTTCCGCTGCATTTACTGCATGCCGGCCGATGGCGTGGCGCCCCGTGCACACGACGAGCTGCTCAGCGCCGAGGAAATCGCCCGCTTTGTGCGCTTGGTGGCGGGGG
>JAXJLC010000141.1:0-10616 GCA_036297365.1 Collinsella sp. | reverse complement strand
GCTCTAGATTGGCCTCCATGAGCTCCTTGGCCAGCGCCTTGACGCCCAGTCGCGTATCGGTCGCCACCTGGTCGTTGCGCGAACGCCCAGTATGCAAGCGCTTGCCAGCCTCGCCGATGCGACGCGTCAGCTCGCTCTCGATGGACATATGAATGTCTTCGTCGTTGATGTCGAAGGTAAAGTTGCCGGCATCGATATCCTGTTCGATTCCGGTCAGGCCCTCGGCAATCGCGCGCTCGTCCTCGGCACTGATGATGCCCTGGGCCGCCAGCATTTTGGCATGCGCCTTAGAGCCGGCGATATCCTGCTTATAGAGATGTTTGTCGACCGGCAGCGACGCGCCAAACTCCTGCGTGACCTCGGCCACACCTGCCTCAAAACGACCGCCCCAAAGAGCCATGGAACCGTCCCCTTTCTCCAAATACCAAAACAAGCGCCCAAAGCAATGCGCCATATCGCTAAAGCGATTTTTCAACCGCTAGTTTTGCACATTCCCCACCGTGTGCGGAGCCATGTAGCTAATTTGCAAAGAAGTGACGCGCCATACACTTGGCGCCCAACGTCTCCCTCCGGATGTTGCCCTGCGAACCATCGATCCAGGCCTTCAGGCTCATAGGAACGTCCTCGACCCTTACAGCATCGAACTCGGGCGCGAGGGCAAGCAAAGCATGCGCGATAGCATTGAACATAATGGATACTCCTCATATATATAGGCACAGAGCCGCCAAATTGATAGAAGGAGCCCCGCCGGACAACCCCGGCGGGGCTCGGACTCAGCCGCAGACGCGGCATCATATATGCGGGCGGAACGTAGGGGCCACCGATGTTAAGAAGTGTCAGCAAGCATAACGAAAGGTAGGGACCCCATGCGCCCGTTATGTATCACGCGGATGGGCCGCGCGGATACCAAGGGAAGGAGGCGCTAGGCCTGAGCGGCAGCAGAGCTGGGGCCCTGGACCTTTGCCCACGTCTTGAGCGACAGCGTATCGATCTCGATAAAGCCGGCGCTGGCCTTCTCGTCAAACGTGGTGTCGCGGTCGTAGGTAGCCAGACCGTAGTCGTAGAGGCTGAAGGGGCTCTTGCGGCCGACGACATGGCAGTTGCCCTTAAAGAACTTCAGACGGACAGTGCCGGTCACGAACTTTTGCGTGTCGGCCATAAAGGCATCGAGCGCGTTTTTGAGCGGGCTGTACCACTGGCCGTTGTACACGGCGGTGGCCCAATCCTGCTCGAGCTTGATCTTGGTCTTGAGCAGGTCGCCCTCGACGCAGATGTCCTCGAGCGCCTTGTGGGCGGTGATGAGCGTCAGGGCGCCGGGAACCTCGTAGCACTCGCGGCTCTTAAGGCCCACCAGGCGATCCTCGACCAGATCGAGACGGCCAAAGCCATTGTCGCCGGAGATCTTGTTGAGGGCGATGACGATCTCAGAGAGCTTCATCTTCTTGCCGTCGACGGCGACGGGCTTGCCGGCCTCAAACTCAATCTCGGTGTAGGTCGGGGTGTCCGGCGTGTCCTCGGGGTTCTTGGTCATAACCCAAGCGTCGTCGAGCGGCTCGTTCCAGGGATCCTCCAGGTGACCGCACTCAATGGCACGACCCCACAGGTTGTCGTCGATGGAGTAGGGGTTGTCGTTGGCACCCTCGGGAACCGGCACGTTGTGAGCGTGGGCATAGGCGACCTCGTCGGGACGGCACTTCAGATCCCACTCGCGCACCGGGGCGATAACCTTGAGCTCGGGGTCGAGGGCCTTGACGGCGGCCTCAAAACGGACCTGGTCGTTACCCTTGCCGGTGCAGCCGTGGGCGACGTGGGTCGCGCCAAACTCGTGGGAGACCTCAACAAGCTTCTTGGCAAGCAGCGGGCGAGACAGGGCGGAGAGCAGCGGATACTTGTTCTCGTACATGGAGTTTGCGGCGATGGCCTTAGTCAGGAACTCATCGGAGAACTCGTCGCGCAGGTCGAGTACCTGGCAATCGAGAACGCCCAGGTCGAGCGCCTTCTGCTTCTTGGCATCCAGTCCTGTCTCTTCCTGGCCCACGTTGCCGCAGACGCAAACGACATCGAGATTCTTCTCGTCCTGGAGCCACTTGACACATACGGATGTATCAAGACCACCGGAATATGCGAGAACGACTTTTTCCTTGCTCATGGCTGTTTCCTTTCGCCCTTGGTAGCTAGTTAGAACATCGGTCAGTTGCAAGTCATTTCAAGGTCATATACCGTGCAATATCAGGTTAAATAGCAAAAATCAGCACATACATGCCCTAGAAACATGTAGCAATGTCGTGCTAAAACCCAACGACCTCAAAATGACTCTGTTGAGGCAATTCGCCCCATGCGGACAGAGACGATTGTTATCGTCGTCGGGAAATTGCGCGCTGGCGTCGGATGGCATTGTCTGCAGTGGTGATGATCTTTACGAACTGCATCTGCCTCTCCTTTCACCTATCGCCGGGCGCAATTCTAATATCGTAAACGGTACCTTTTCCTCGGTAAGCGGTTGTTTTTCCGTCTCCGTTTTCGATGGTCGCTATATTACGCTAAAGTGCCCGCAGCACAAGCGACAAATTCAAATTTCTGAAAAGTTTTTTCATTACTTTGTGAAGCGTGGTGCAAATACGCTCCGTTCCTGCGAAAATACGCCCGACTACGAATTGATGGTTATAACGTCTGAAACAATCTCGAAACGAAAGGCTCGCTTTTATGCAAACTTACGAATCGGACGCCAATATCGGAAACATTAAGATTCTCGCCGTCGATATGGACAAGACGTTGCTGACCGACGAGCGCGTGCTGCCCCAGGGTCTTGATGAGCGCCTGGACAAGCTCGCCGACGCCGGCATCGTATTCTGCCCCGCCAGCGGACGTCCCGCCCCCAAGCTCGAGGAAATGTTCGAGGGCATCAAGAACCGCCTCGCCTTTTGTCCCGACAACGGAGCTTGCGTGATCTATCGCGGCAGCTATATCTATAAGAGCAATATTGACGTGGAGCTGTATCAGCAGGTCTTGAACCGTGTCTCGGAGGATCCTCGCGCTGTCCCCGTCCTGTGCTGCTTCGACGAGTTCTACGTGCTTGCCCGCGACCATCAATACCACGACGAGATCAGCGTCTACTACAACACAATCAACTACGTCGACAGCTTTGAGGACATTGATTTCGAGTCCAACAAGATTTCGGTCTTCTTCCCCGGCTACGACGCCGAGCCCGCTTTCCGCGAGACCTATAGCCCCGAGTTCTCGGACAAACTCTACGTCACCAACGCTGGGCGCGAGTGGATCGACTTTATGAACCTGGGCGTCGACAAGGGCGCCGGCGTCGCTCACCTGTGCGAGCACCTGGGCATCGATATTGCCGATGCTGCCGCCGTGGGCGACACCTACAACGACATCCCCATGCTGGAGCGCGTCGGTCACAGCTTTATCGTGGACAATGCCGAGGAGCACATGAACGCGCACGCCAAGTGGCGCATTCCGAGCAACAACGACGGGGGCGTACTGACGCTCATCGACGCCATCTTGGCGGCTCGTTAACGTGGCTCGTTGGGCCTGGCCGGGCGGCACGGGTTAACTTTTCGCTCGGTCAGGTCCTGCGCAAGACGAAAGCCACATTAAGTGGCTTTCTTTGCGTGCGGAATCTACGAAAAGTTAACCCGTGCCGCCCGGCCAGGCCCTAGGTTTACTTACCTGCCGCCAAGATGGCGTCTTGAGTGTCTAGATACTTAGGCTGAATTTAATTGAACGAAGGACGCTCCTTGTTGATGAGGGGCGTCCTTCTGGTTTTGGTTACTTTGGAATTGTGGTCGTGCCCTTATTTGGCGTCTGCCCAGGTCACTCCAGTCGAAGCTTCGGCGATTAGGGGGACGTGGAGGTCTACTACGTGTTCCATGACGTCGCGGACCATGGTGGTTAGGCGCTCGACTTCGTCGATGGGGCACTCAAAGTCCAGTTCGTCGTGCACTTGCAGGATCATGTGGGCGGCAAAGCCTTCTTCTTCCAGGCGACGGCTTACGCGGGTCATCGCGATCTTGATGATGTCGGCGGCGGTGCCCTGCATGGGATGGTTCATGGCCGTGCGCTCGCCAAAGCCGCGGAGTTGCGGGCTTTTGGCCTTGAGCTCCGGAATATGACGACGGCGGCCGTACATGGTCTCGGCGTAGCCCGTCTGCTTGGCGCGTGCCACCACGTTGTCGAGGAACGTGCGCACGCCCGGGTAGGCCTCGTAGTAGCGGTCGATCATGTCGCGTGCCTCGGCCATCGAGATATGCAGCGACTGCGACAGGCCGTAGGCCTGCTGGCCATACACGATGCCAAAGTTCACGGCCTTGGCGCGACTGCGCAAGTCGGGCGTTACCTCGGACACCGGCACACCAAACACGCGCGCCGCCGTCTCGGCATGGAAGTCCTCGCCCTCGTTAAAGGCGCGCACCAAGTGCTCGTCACCCGAGAGATGCGCCAGCAGACGCAGCTCGATCTGCGAGTAGTCCACCGCCAAAAAGACGCTTCCCTCGCCTGCCGAAAACGCCGTCTTGACGGTACGACCCAGCTCCGAGCGCGTCGGGATGTTCTGCAGGTTCGGGTCGCTCGAGGACAGACGCCCCGTTGCTGTGATGGTCTGGTTGTACGTAGTGTGCACACGACCGTCACCACGGCGTAGCGGGCCCAGCGTGTCCAGATAGGTGGACTTGATTTTGGACTTCTCACGCCAGTCCAAAATCAGGCGCACGATCTCGTGGTCGCGGGCAAGGTCACTCAGCACCTTGGCGTTGGTCGAATAATAGCCGCGCTTAGTCTTCTTGAGGCCCTTGGTCGGAAGCCCCATCACATCAAAGAGCACATGCGACAGCTGCATGGGACTGCCAATATTAAAGGTCTCGTCACCCGCCAGGTCACGAATGCTGCGCTCGACCTCGGCAATCTGAGTCGCCAGGCCCTCGGACAGACTATGCAGACGGTCGGGGTCTACGAGCATGCCCGCGCGCTCCATCTTGGCAAGCACCGGCACAAGCGGCATCTCGATGCCGTCGAACACGTTGGTGGCGTTCTCACGGGCCATGCGGTCGCGCAGCGGTGCGACCAGCGCCAGCGTTAAGGCCGCCGTGCGAGCGGCGGGCGCGGGGGCGTCCTCGCCGGCACCCTCTGCACCGCGCGCCGCAGGCAGCGCCATCTGCAGATAGGTATCGGCCAGATACGCCTCATCGAACTCGGAGCGGTCGGAATCCAGCAGGTAGGCGGCAACCACGGTATCGAAGATGCGCGTGGAATCGACTGCCAGCGGGTCCATAAGCTCGGGCTCAGAAGAATCGATGGGCGAAAGCTCGTGCAACAGCGCCTTCATATCCGGGCTCGCCACGCGACCCTCCATAAACAGACGCGCGAGCACGCCGGCAATAACGCCGTGGACGAAGTTGAAGCCCTCAACCTCAGCCGCCGCACAGCTGTCGCCCTCCTCGAGCGCGAACAGGCCCTTGGACGTCGCCAGCCACAGCGTGCGCGTCAGTCCAAAGAGCGCGCCCTCTTCCTTGTCGTCGTCCACCACGGCGGCGACCCACTCGCCGGCATCAATCGCGCGGGAGACCTCAGCCGCAACGGCACCAAGCGCGTCAGCATCGCCGGCGGCTGAGCGAACCATAGCAGGTATCTCAAACACACTGGAGGCAGCAGCCCCGCCCTCGCCGCCGATCAGCGCCAAGAAACGGTTCTGCATGGCGGTGATACCAAGCGTGCCCAGCGCCGCGGAAACCTCATCGGCAGAAAACGCCGGGAAGGACGTCGCCTCAAAGTCGAGCTCGACGGGCGCATCGGTGCGAATTGTCGCAACCTTGCGGCTCAGTAGTGCGTCATCGATGTGTGCACGCAGGTTCTCGCCCATCTTGCCCTTGACCTCGTCGGCATGCGCGATGACTTCGTCCAGGCTACCGTACTTCGCAATGAGCGCACTCGCCTTTTTGGGACCGATGCCCGGTACACCGGGAATGTTGTCGGACGTATCGCCCTTTAGACCGTAAAAATCGGGCACGAGCGCCGGCGTAATGCCGTGATACAGGTCGTCCACGCTCTCGGGCGTCATGATCGCCACGTCAGACAGGCCCTTGCGGGTCGAGACCACGTTGACGTGCTCGGTCACGAGTTGATACATGTCGCGGTCGCCGGTCACCAGTAGCATGTCGCAGCCGGCCTGCTCGCCCAGGCGCGCCATGGTTCCCAGGATATCGTCGCCTTCCCAGCCCTCGGACTGCAGAATCGGCACGTTGAGCGCGGTGAGCAGCTCCTTAATCATAGGGAACTGCGCATGCAGATCGGGGTCCATGGGCGGGCGTTGCGCCTTATACTGCGGCAGCATCTCCATGCGCACGCGCGGCTTACCCTTGTCAAACGCCACGACCACACCGTCGGGGTTAAAGGCATCAATCATCTTAAGAAACATGTTCAGAAAGCCAAAGATCGCGTTGGTGGGGCGACCGTCCGGCGCGTTCATGGTCGGCGGCACGGCGTGAAAGGCGCGGTGCATGAGCGAGTTGCCGTCGATAACGGCAAAAGTGCGGCGCTTGTCAGACATATTAAATACCTCGCTTTGGGCTGGGCACGGTTTGCTCACTCCAGTTTACACGCTCCCCGCCCCGCGGCCACCTCACATCAAGCTCCCCCGCCACCGTGAGCCCGCGCGTGATACGATGGCTCACGGTACATCAACCAGCACGATCGATCCGAAAGGAGCCTGCGTCATGGAGCGTCCCTGCGCATGGAAAAAGTACACGCCACAGCAAGTCGAGGAGCTCGAGGAGCTTTGCCGCGGCTATAAGCAGTTTTTGAGCGAGAACAAGACCGAGCGCCTGTGCGTCAAGACCGGCATCAAGATGGCCGAGGAGGCGGGATACGTCGACCTGGAGACCGTGATCGCCGAAGGCCGCGAGCTCAAGGCAGGCGACAAGGTGTATGCCGCTAACCACGGCAAGGACCTCATGCTCGTCAACCTGGGCAACGCCCCGCTCGAGCAGGGCTTTAACATCCTGGGCGCCCACGTGGACTCGCCGCGCCTAGACCTTAAGCAGAACCCCGCCTTCGAGGCCGGCGACATGGCCTACCTCGACACGCACTACTACGGTGGCGTCAAGAGCTACCACTGGGTGGCCTCCCCGCTCGCACTCGTGGGCGTCATCTGCAAAAAGGACGGTACCACCGTCGACATCAACATCGGCGACAAGGCGGACGATCCGGTCTTTACCATCTCCGACCTGCTGATTCACCTCTCGAGCGAGCAGATGTCCAAGCCCGCCAAGGACGCCGTCGATGCCGAGATTCTCGACGTGATCGTGGGCGGCCGCCCCGTCAAGTTCGATGAGGACGACAAGGACGCCCCCAAGGAGCCCGTCAAGCAGATGTTCCTGGACATCCTTAATGAGCAGTATGACGTCGAGGAGGAGGACTTCCTCTCCGCCGAGATCGAGGTCGTGCCCGCCGGCCCCGCCCGCGACATGGGCCTCGACCGCTCCATGATTTTGGGCTATGGCCACGACGACCGCGTCTGCGCTTACCCCTCCATGCTTGCCCAGATCGACGTCGCCAACGTGGAGCGCACGAGCATCACGCTCATCGTCGACAAGGAGGAGATCGGCTCCGTGGGCGCCACCGGTATGACGAGCCGCTTCTTCGAGAACACCGTCGCCGAAATCATGATGCTCGCCGGCGAGGACAGCCCGCTGGCTCTGCGCCGCGCGCTCGCCCGCAGCCGTATGCTCTCCTCCGACGTGTCCGCCGGCTTCGACCCGGGCTATGCCGGCAAGTTCGAGACCAAGAACGCCGCCTTTATGGGTCGCGGCCTGTGCTTTAACAAGTACACGGGCAGCCGCGGCAAGGGCGGCTCTAACGACGCCGACGCCGAGTATGTGGCCCTCGTCCGCGACATCATGGACGAGGCCGGCGTGGACTTCCAGACCTGCGAGCTCGGCCGCGTCAACGCTGGTGGCGGCGGCACCATCGCCTACATCATGGCCAAGTACGGCATGAACGTCATCGACTCCGGCGTTGCCGTCCTGTCCATGCACGCCCTGTGGGAGGTCGCCAACAAGGCCGACATCTACGAGGCATATCGCGGTTACAAGGCCTTCATCGAGCGAGCCTAACCAACCCTTCATCAGTTGCGGTGAAATACGGACTAAACTGGCCCATAAACGGCCAAAACAGACCGTATTCCACCGCAACTTTTTTGGCAGAGGAGAGCCCATGCTGCAGGTCATCATTTCGCCCGCCAAGCAGATGCGCGCGGCCCAAGATGCTTTTGAAGTCCTGGGCATCCCACCCTTTGTGCGCGAGACGGCTCGCCTCCACCGCGCACTGCTAGATATCGAGCGGAATGAAGGCAGCGGCGGCCTGCAGGCGCTATGGAACGTGAGTGACAAACTGCTGGGACCTTGCCTCAACACCCTGCATGAGTTCGGGCCCATCCTGAAAAGCGGCGATCTCGACAATCCCGCACTCGCCCGTCACATCTCCCCTGCCGTCATGTCCTATCACGGCATTCAATACCAGAGCATGGCACCCGAGGTGATGGATTCCGCGCAGCTCGCATGGCTGCAAGACCATCTGTGGATCCTCTCCGGCCTCTACGGGTGCGTTCGTCCCTTTCATGCCGTCGAACCGTATCGGCTGGAGATGGGCGCGAAGCTTGTCGTCGACGGTGCCCGAGACCTCTACGCATTTTGGAGCGATAAGCTCGCGCGGGCTATCGCCCCGGCAGGCTCAAACACCACGATCGTCAACCTCGCCAGCGTAGAGTATGCCAAAGCCGTTCTGCCCCACCTCGCGGGCGACGCCACGGCCGTCACATGCCTCTTTGGCGAGGGCATCCGCAACGGGAAGCCCATCCAACGGTCGACCGCCAGCAAAAAGGCGCGCGGCTCCATGGTGCGGTGGATGGCAGAAAACAAGCTCGAGGATGCAAGCGAACTTACCGCATTCAACATCGGCTATCGCCACGTCCCCGAGCTCTCATACCTAGGCACCCTCATGTTCATCAACGAACAGATGCTCTAGAGCCGGCACCCAACACTGACCCGCTCAGCCTTCTCTATATAACTTGCGGTGGAATAATTCCTATTTGAGCCTTTTTCGCACAATCAGGAACTATTCCACCGCAACTTTTATGAATTGGCTGCTAGGCTCGACACCTATTCTGCTAGACCGTCGGCCTTTGCAATCCCGTTTGTCGAACCGTCCTGATAGACAATCTTGACGTGCTCGACCTCGGACACCGCAACACCCGACGGGGGCTCCAGGCGCCATTCCGTCAGCGCGATATCCATCGTCGTGGGCACATCCCCTTGATCTTTGAGCTTCACCGTCAACGTTTTGAACGTCGCATCATACGTCACGCGTTCGATTTCCTCACCAGGAATAGACCCACCACTCAGCTGCAACTGCACAAACTCATCGCACGGGTACCAATAATCGCCCGGAACGGCGAGCGTATTGGCATTACCGCCAGTACTCCTCACCGTCATAATCGGTAGGCTATCATCAGCCTCGAACTCCCATGCAGCGCCGCCGCGACCACCAAACGTCCAGATACAAAAGGCAATCACCAGCACGGCAAGCACCGCAAAACCGATCGCGACAAGGCCATGGTGCGCACGGCTTTCCTCGGCCGATACATCCCATTGCGTCTCTCGATATAGATACTTGTCTTCCATGTTCGCCTCCTCACAGGCACGCTCGTTAGGCCAATCGTACCCATTCGAGCTATACTTGAGCCCATTACATAAACGGGGGGCTTGTAGGACAAGACGGCAGGCTGAGATTGGGCGCGCCCGCCCTGACCCGCAAACCTGATATGGGTAATGCCAACGAAGGGAGCCGTGCCAATGAGCACACAGACCGAGCCCAAGCTCGTCACGCAAATCGACTTCGCCCGCGCCGGGCAGATCACACCGCAGATGAAGGAGGTCGCCGAGCGCGAGCATCGCGACCCCGAGTACATCCGCGAGCGCGTGGCCGACGGCCGCATCGCCATTCCTGCCAACATCGTGCACATCAAAAAAGGCATGCGCGCCTTTGGCGTCGGTGAGGGCCTGTCCACCAAGGTCAACGTGAACTTGGGCATCTCGGGCGACAAGGCCGATGCCGCCGAGGAATGGAAGAAGGTCAAGATCGCCGAGGACTTTGGCGCCGACGCCATCATGGACCTCTCCAACTCGGGCAAGACGCGCCAGTTCCGCCAGCAGCTCATCGACGAGACGCCGCTCATGGTAGGTACCGTCCCCATGTACGACGCCATCGGCTACATGGAAAAGCCGCTGGTCAAGCTTACCAAGGACGACCTGTTCGAGGTCGTGCGCGCGCACGCCGAGGACGGCGTGGACTTTATGACCATCCACTGCGGCATCAACAAGTCGGTCACAAAGACCTTTAAGGAGACCGGCCGCCTCATGAACATCGTGAGCCGCGGCGGCTCGCTGCTGTTTGGCTGGATGGAGGTCACCGGTAACGAGAACCCGTTCTATGAGTTCTACGACGAGCTGCTCGAAATCTGCCACGAGTACGACGTGACGATTTCGCTCGGCGACTCCTGTCGCCCGGGCTGCCTCTACGACTCCAACGACGCCACCGAGACCGCCGAGATG
>JAXJLC010000140.1:0-17723 GCA_036297365.1 Collinsella sp. | reverse complement strand
GCGCCAACCTGGTTGGCCGTCTGTCCTTTGGCCAGATCATCGACAAGCTCGGCGCCTATAAGTCGCTGCTCATCAGCCTTGTCGTCACCATCGTCGCACTCGTCATCATGTCGATGAGCTTTACGCAGGCCATGTTCTTTGTTGCGCTCGCCCTGCTCGGCTTTAGCTTTGGCGCCCTGCTCGTCATCTACCCGCCGCTCACCGGTGGCGCCTTTGGCACCAGCAACATCGGTGTCAACTACGGCATCATGTTTTTGGGCTACGCCGCTTCCACCTGGATCAGCCAGCCCATCACCGCCGTGCTGTATCACGCCGAGGCCGGCAGCGCCGCCTACCAGCAGTCCTTCTACGGCGCCATTGTGATCGCCGCCATCGCCGTCGTGCTCACCGTCTACATGATGGTCTCCGACAGCAAGAAGAAGTCTGCCTAGTTTTACCGATGCGACAAAGGGACGGCCCCTTTGTCGCATTCCACCGGTCACCAGTATTAAGGAGTCGAAATGTCTGAGCTCAACCCCGTCCGCATTGCCGTTATCGGCGCCGGCGCCATGGGCCGCAACCACATCCGCTTTGTCACCGAGGAGCCCGAGGCCGAGCTCGTCGCCATCGCCGACGCCTTTGAGGGCGCCCGCGCCACGGCCGAGGCCGCCGGCGTGCCGTTTTACACCGATCCCGCCCAGATGATGGACGAGGTCAAACCCGAGGCCGTCATTATCGCCACCCCCAACGACTTGCACCTGGGCGTTGCCCGCGAGGCTGTGAAGCGCAATATCGTGCCGTTGATCGAAAAGCCAATCTCCAACGATCTCGAGGATGCCCAGGCCTTCGCCGCCGAGGCCGAGACCGCCGGCGTGCCCGTGCTCGTAGGTCAGCACCGTCGCCACAACCCCTTCGTCAACAAGGCCAAGGAGATCATCGAGTCCGGCGAGCTGGGCAAGCTCACCGTGTCGAGCTTCCACTACATGATCTATAAGAATGACGAGTATTTCGATGTCGAGTGGCGCCGCAAGAAGGGTGCCGGCCCGATCCTGGTCAACCTGGTTCACGACGTCGACCTGCTCCGCTATCTGCTGGGCGAGCCTGTTGCCGTCCAGGGTATGCAGTCCAGCGCCGCCCGCGGTTTTGAGACCGAGGACTCCGCCGTGGTCAACGTCCGTTTTGCCGATGGCGCGCTCGCAAGCATGACCATCTCCGACGCCACCGCCAGCCCCTGGAACTGGGAGGCAACCGCTCGCGAGGATCCGCAGTACCGCCCCTTCGACGCCGACGCCTACTTTATCGGCGGCACCAAGGGCGCCCTGTCGCTGCCCCGCCTGCACCAGTTCTCCTACGACGGCGCCTCCAACTGGCACAAGCCGCTGCAGATGGAGATTCCGGCTGTCGACCCGGCACTGCCGCACAAGATGCAGCTCAAGCACTTTGTGAAGGTCGTCCGCCGCGAGGTCGAGCCCGTCGTGACCCCCGCCGATAACGTCAAGACGCTCACGCTGCTTAACGCTATCAAGGAGGCCGCCGAGACCGGCCAGCTCGTCGAGCTGTAATGCCTTAAGAGCGACCGCGGCAGAAACCCCCATGCCGAACCCTTCAGTCCGCCACCAACAAGCCCCTCTTCTTTGCCCCGCGAGCAGCCTCCTGCCCGCGGGGCTTTTTGGTACCTTGCCGGCGATTTTTCTGGGGCGGGGGCTATTTTGCACCTCAGCCTGATTCGTTCGCCACGAAATGGGCCTATCTACTACGTTTAGCCAATCACCCTCAAACATGCCATATTTCCTAAAATCAAAAGCGCAGGTAGACGGCTTGCGTATTTTCTGAAAACCGGGGGATGGTCGACCCATACGGTTCAAACGTAGTAGATAGGTCGTTTTCGTGGCGAGGGCCCAAAACAGTCTTTTGAAACGGGTGGTATCCTTGGTAGCCCTGTGCTGCAAACGCACCTTAAACGCAAGGAGTCTCATGGATCTTATCGCCCAGCTCGCCCACGAGCTCAACCTTAAGGCCGCCAACATCGAGGCAGCCGTCAAGCTCATCGACGAGGGCAACACCATCCCCTTTATCTCGCGCTACCGCAAGGAAGCCACAGGCGGAATGGACGACGTCGCCCTGCGCGCACTCGACGAGCGCCTGTCCTACCTGCGCAATCTTGAACAGCGCAAAGAGGACGTCATTCTGCTCATCGACGCCCAGGGCAAACTTACGCCCGAGCTCGAACAGCAAATTCGCGAGGCCACGCAGCTCCAGCGTGTCGAGGACCTCTACAAGCCCTACCGCAAAAAGCGCATGACCCGCGCGCAGAAGGCCCGCGAGGCCGGCCTGGAGCCGCTTGCCAACATGATCATCATGCAGGCCTCGGCCAAGGGCAGCGCACTCGACGCCGCCGCGGACTACGTCAACGAGGAGGCCGGCTTCGACACGCCCGAGAAGGCGCTCGCCGGCGCCGCCGACATCGTTGCCGAGACGGTGGCCGAAGACCCTGAGAACGTCGCCGACCTGCGCGCCTTTACGCAAAACACCGCCGACATCGTCGTTGAGGCCACCGACCCCGCAGAGAAGACTCCCTACGAGCCCTACTACAACTTTGACGAGCCGCTGCGCCGTATACCCAACCACCGCGTGCTAGCTATCGACCGCGGCGAGCGCGAGGGCAAGCTCCGCGTGCGCGTGAACGTCGACGGCGCTGCCGCCACGGCGCGCCTCGGCAGCCGTTGGCCCCGACGCCAGGGCGTGTTCGCGCCCGTCTTTGACGCCGCCATCGCCGACGGCTACAAGCGCCTCATGGCTCCCTCGCTGGAACGCGAGGCCCGCGCCAAACTCACCGTTCGCGCCCAGACCGAGGCCATCAACGTCTTTGCCAAGAATCTCGAGGGCCTGCTCTCGGCGCGCCCCGTGCGCGACGCCCGTGTGCTCGCGCTCGATCCGGGCTACCGCACCGGCTGCAAGGTCGCCGTTATGGACGAGACCGGCAAGCTACTCGACCACGGCGTGGTCTACCCCACCAAGCCGCGCCACGACGTCGCCGGCACCAAGCGCGAGCTCGCCCGCCTCGTCAAAAAGGACGGCGTCAACACCATCGTCATCGGCAACGGCACCGCCAGCCGCGAGACCGAGGAAGTCGTCTCGGAGTTCATTGCCGAGCAGGCGCCTGGGCTGCGATACACCATTGTTAACGAGGCCGGCGCGTCGGTGTACTCCGCCTCCGAGCTCGCGAGCCAGGAGTATCCCGACCTGGACGTCACCGTGCGCGGCGCCATGAGCCTGGGCCGCCGCCTGCAGGACCCACTGGCAGAGCTCGTCAAGATTCCGCCCCAGTCCATCGGCGTGGGCCAGTACCAGCACGACCTTGACCAGGCCGAGCTCTCGCGCACCCTGGGCCACGTGGTGGAGGACGTCGTCAACCGCGTGGGCGTCGACGTCAACACCGCGAGCGCGAGCCTGCTGGGATACGTTTCGGGCATCACGCCGAGCGTGGCCAAGAACATCGTGGCTTTCCGCGAGGAAAACGGCGCCTTCACCGATCGCCGCCAGCTCAAGAAGGTCCCCAAGCTGGGACCCAAGGCATATCTCAACGCTGCAGGCTTTTTGCGAATTAGCGGCGGTAAGAACCCGCTCGACGCAACGAGCGTCCACCCCGAAAGCTACGAGGTGGCCACGTCCGTCTTGGAACGCGCCGGCGTTAAAGCAAGCGAGCTCAGCCGCGGCGGCGTGCCCGACACCGAGCGCCGCCTGGGCAGCATCTCGGCGCTGGCAAGCGACCTGGACTGCGGCACCCTGACGCTCATCGACATTGTCAACGAGCTCAAGAAGCCCGGCCGCGACCCGCGCGACGACGCGCCCGAGGTGGCCTTTAGCCGCTCGGCACTTTCCATCGACGACCTGGAGCCCGGCATGGAACTCAAGGGCACGGTGCGCAACGTCGTCGACTTTGGCGCCTTCGTCGACGTGGGTGTGCACCAGGACGGCCTCGTGCACATCTCCAAGCTGGCCAACCGCTTCGTCAAGCACCCGAGCGACGTGGTGCGCGTCGGCGACACGGTAAAGGTGTGGGTGGAAAAGGTCGATCGCGACCGCAAGAAGATCTCGCTCACCATGGTGCAGGGGAAGTAAACCACCTAAAGCAAGGGTCCCCCCTCTCGCGACGTGCAAAATCGCGAGTATTCTGCAATTTCCGCCGCCCCGAACGCCCCTCAGAGGCAATAAAGTCAAAAACAGCCCCCGTTTTAGCATCATCAGAGCCAAAACGGGGGCTGTTCCGTGCTTCGGTTAACTGGTAAAAGCCTTTACCTTGCTGAATACTCTCAATTTTGCACGGCGCAGGCGGGGGTACCTTTGCCCACGGCAGGATATGGAAGCCAAGCGCCAACTTGCTGGCAAGCTCGTGCCGGCAGCCCCGGCCTTTCCTTTGCCTAGCGCGACCCCCGCGAAGCGCGTGAGCGGTAGGGAAAGGAAAAGCCGGGGCGAACAACCCGCGGCGTAGCCAGTGTTCGCGTTACGGCAGGATATGGAAACCGAGCGCCGCGATATCCTTGGCAAAGCCGCGGACGGTGTCGAGCGAGACCTCGTACGGGTCACGGCCGATGTTCTTGCGCTTGGCCAGGATGCCGTTGGGCACCGTGATGATCTGGCAACCGCAGGCCTCGGCCTGGTAAATGTTGATGAGCTCGCGCGTGGACGCCCACAGGACCTCACAGTTGGGCTTGATGGCGGCCTTCTTGACCGACTCCGTCATAAACGGAATGGGGTCGACGCCGGTGTCGGCGATGCGGCCGGCAAAGAGCGAGATGATGGACGGCGTCTCGGTGTCAACGGCCTCGACCATCTCGTCAACCTGCTTAGGCGTAAAGATGGTGGTGACGTTGACCTTGATGCCGTCGGCCGACAGCTTGCGCACCAGCTCGGCGGTGGACTCGCCCTTGGTGGTCACGCACGGAATCTTGACGTAGACGTTCTCGGCCCAGGTAGCGATCTCGCGCGCCTCGACCTCCATGGTCTCGACGTCGTCGGCAAAGACCTCAAACGAGACGGACACATCGGTGATGTGGGTCAAGACCTCTTTGGCAAACGCGCGGTAATCCGTCACGCCGCCCCTCTTCATAAGGGACGGGTTGGTCGTGAAACCCTGAACGTTGCCGTTCTCGTACATGTCGAGCATGCCCTCGAGGTTTGCACCGTCAGCGAACACCTTGATTGCCATCTGCCTGATTCCTTTCGTTTGCATAAGGCCGGTAAACTGCTAAACACTTTACCTACGTTTATCAAGGCTTGAGCTGCGGTTTTTTATCTTCTCGGCGAACGGTATAAACACCTCAGTGTTTGGATTGATAAATCGATTGAGCATTCAAAAGCGAAGAGTCGCAGTTTGAGCAAACGTCAGAACGCGGGATTCACTAGATGAGGCCGAAATGCTGCATCGCTGTGACGGTACCGTCGTGTGCGACATCGTCGGTCACGTAGTCGGCGACCGCCTTGACCTCGGGCATGGCATTACCCATGGCCACGGCTGTCTCGACGGCGGCGAGCATGCCCAGGTCGTTGCCCGAATCGCCAAAGCCAAAGGTGCGCGCATTTCCCTCGCGGCCCAGATACGCCAGCGCTCGCGCCACGCCCACGCCCTTGTCAATGCCCTTGGGGCTCAGCTCGCGATTCTGGCCACCGGTGTTGCACAGCTCAAACTCGCAATCGATAAAGCCGTCATCATTGGCTACGCGAGCCAGGTCGCCCGCGGTGATGCATACCTTGCCCACGTGCAGACTGCCGTCGACGCGCATTTCCTCGGTGCTGTGCACCACAGAAGTGCCGATCAGAGACGACTGCTCAACACCCGCGGGTTCCAGGGCAAAAGTAGCCACGTTGGTCTCGAAAAAAGCCTCAATCCCTGCCGCGGCCATACGGCGCGCAAGCTCCTCAATAACGTCCTCGTCAAAGCAGTCCTCATGCACCACGCGGCCCTCGACCTCGAGCGTCGCTCCCGCCATGGCAACGACACCCGCCGGGTTCAGCGCGCGCAGGCCATCGGCAATCAGCCACAAGGGACGACCCGTGCAGATAAATGCCTGGTGACCCGCATTGCGCAGACGACCAAATGCATCGACAACAGCCTTCGACGGATGGACTGCATTGAAGTCCTTATCGGTCATATCGTCGGGATCGAACGACGTCAGCGTGCCGTCCACGTCAAAAAAGAGCACAGCGGGTTCGGGACACGCATCAATCATATGGGTTCCTTTCGAGAATAAGGGCAAACGAAGCATCCATCATATAATGGAGCGACGCAACCAGAGAGGTCACCCATGGAATTTTACGCAAGCTGCCCCGAGGGCTTTGAGTCCGCACTCGCCGATGAGCTTAAACGCCTCGGGCTTTCGCATGTCCGCCGCCTGAAGGGCCGCGCCACGTTTGAGGGCGAGCTCGAAGAAGGCTATCGCGCGTGCCTGTGGTCGCGCCTGGCGAGCCGCGTGTTCGTGGTACTCGGACGCTTTGAGGCGCAGGATGCCGATGAGCTGTACGACGGCGTTTACGACATCGCTTGGGAGACCATCATCCGCCCCGGCGCCACCATCGCCATTACCGCCCGCGGCGTGACCGAGCAGCTGCGCAACACGCGCTTCTCGGCCCTGCGCGCCAAGGACGCGCTGTGTGACCGCCTGGCCGAGACCACGGGCCGTCGCGCCGACGTTGATGCCGCCGATCCCGACGTTCATCTGCTGCTTTCGCTGCGTCAGCGCCGCGCGAGCATCAGCCTGGACCTTTCGGGCGACCCGCTGTTCAAACGCCTGCCGCCCGCAGCGGCCCGCGCCAGCGAGGGCGCGCACGTGCTGCGCCCCGACTACGCCGCCCTGGTGCTGGCGCAAGTCAGCTGGACCGCGCTATGCGAGCGCGAGCTGACGGCCGATGATTACGAGAACGAAGCTCTGCCCACGCTGATCGACGCCTCGTGCGCCGGCGGCGGCCTGCTGCTGGAGGCCGTGAATATCCTGACTGACCGCGCCCCGGGCGCCGCACGCGAGCGCTGGGGCTTTGAGGGCTGGCAGCTGCACGACGCCGCCCTGTGGGAGCAGCTGCTTGCCGAGGCGCGCTCGCGCGAGGCGGCAGCGCGCGAGCGCCAGGCGCGCATCGTGGCCGCAGACATCGACCCCGCCGCCCGCAAGACTGCCGAGCGCATGGTCAAGAGCGCTGGCCACAAGCGCTTTGTCGATTTCTGCGCCGCCAAGTCCGCCACCGTACTGGACCACGCGGGCGCCGTCGCCGGTGCCGCCGTGGTCGCGGATACGACCGAGACACCGCTTTCGCTCATGCACGACGCCATGACGCTGGTCGGTGAGCTGCGCCGCGCGCCCGAGCTTGCCGCGGCACCGGTCGCCGCGCTCACCCGCGACGGATTGCTGGCCCGCGCGCTCCACGCCGAGCCCGAGCGCTCGATTGCCGTCATGCCCAACAACGAGGAAGCAGCTATTGAGGTCTGGCCTTCGCTCGACCATGCCGCCGCAGCGTTTGAGGCTGCGACCAGCGCGGATACCGAGGCCGAGGTTACGGATGCCAACGAAACCAACGATGAAGCCGCCGCTTCCGCCATGCCCGAACCTGCTGCCACGCTCGACCTGGGCGACGGCAAGCCGCTGCCCGTGCTCATCCCCGAGTCGGAGCAGTTCGCCAACCGCCTGCGCAAGAATGCCCGTCTGCGTCGCAAGTGGGCAAAGCGCGAGGGCGTGAGCTGCTACCGCGTCTACGATGCCGACCTACCCGACTACTCCGCCGCCATCGACCTGTACGAAGGCTGCCCGCAGACGCCGGGCCGCTGGCTCGTCATCGCCGAATACGCCGCGCCCAAGACCATCGACCCCGCACTGGCCCAGGCCCGTATGCTCGACATTCTGGCCATCGCGCCGCGCATCCTTGATGTTCCGGCCGAGCACGTGCACGCCAAGGCCCGCATGCGTTCGCGCGGTGGCTCTCAGTACGGCAAGCAGGGTGCCGGCAAGGGCGCGTCGGGCGAGCGCGCCAATATCGCACGCCGTCGTCTGCCGCTCATCGAAGAGGGCGGCCTCACCTTTGCCGTCAACTTTGACGACTATCTGGATGTGGGCATCTTCCTGGACCACCGCGTCACCCGCAACCTGGTGCGCGAGCACGCCAAGCAGGCGCGCCGCTTCCTCAACCTGTTCGCCTACACCGGCACCGCCACCTGCTACGCAGCCGACGGCGGCGTCGAGGAGACCGTGACGGTCGACCTTTCCAACACCTACTTGGACTGGGCCGAGCGCAACATGCGCCAGAACGGCTTTGTGGGGCCGCAGCATCACTTTGTGCGCGACGACGTGCTCGCCTGGATTCGTGACCAGCGCCAGACGCGCAACCGCTGGGACCTGATCTTTGTCGACCCGCCCACGTTCTCGAACTCGTCCAAGATGGGCCGCCGCACCTGGGATGTTCAGCGCGACCATGTCGAGCTTTTGGCCGGCGTATCGCGCCTGCTCGCGCAGGGCGGCCATGCCATCTTTAGCTGCAACCTGCGCGGCTTCCGCCCCGAAACGCGCAAGCTCGCACGCGCGGGCGTGGTGCTGGAGGACATTACGGCACAGACCATCCCCGAGGATTTCGCGCGCAACCAGAAGGTGCACCATTGCTATATCGTGCGCCGCCTGCCCATCGAGGACGCCATGGCCGAAGTCGGCTTTAGCGCCGAGGAGATTGCCGAGCGAACCGAGGAGCTGCGCAGCCCCGAAACCCGCAAGCCTCGCGCAACGGCGCCCGCGCACGCGCAGGCCGGCGACCAGGGGCCGCACGGCAACGGCAAGTCCAACTTTGCTGGCAAACCCTCCCCTGCCGGCAAGTCCAAAAAGAAGAAGTTCTACGCCAGCAAGCCCAAGGGCAAATAGACAACGTTGCGGTGGAATACGGACTGTTTTGCCTGGAATTAGGTAAATTTAGACCGTATTTCACCGCAACTCATATTGGGATGGCGGATGCCGACCTATCCCTGGATGACCAATCGGTAACCAATACCCACGTGCGTCTGGATATAGCGCGGATGCGCGGGGTCGGACTCAATCTTCTTGCGCAGCGTGCCCATAAAGACGCGCAGGCTCGCCAGGTCGCTCTTGGTTGCCGTGCCCCAAATCTCGTGCAGGATAAACTGGTGCGTCAGTACCTTGTCGGCGTTGTGCGCCAGCAGGCACAGGAGCTTATACTCGATCGGCGTCAGATGCAGCTCCTCGCCATCCATCGTGGCGATGCCGGCATCAAAATCGATATGCAGCTCACCGGTATCGAACGAGCCCTCGGAGACAACGCCACCCGTTTGTGCATACGAAAGGCGCCTGAGCGTCGTGCGAATGCGCGCGAGCAGCTCCTCGACCGAAAACGGCTTGGTCAGGTAGTCGTCGGCACCGGCATCGAGCGCGAGAATCTTGTCCGCGTCCTCGCTGCGCGCCGAGACCACGATGATCGGCATGCCCGACCATGCGCGCACCGACTCCACCACCTTGACGCCGTCCATATCGGGCAGGCCCAAATCGAGCAGCACAATGCTCGGCGCCTGCGACGAGGCGGCGGCGATGGCGGCATGGGCGGTCTCCACAGCCATATGGCGCAAGCCGTGCGCCTCGAGCGCGGCAACAATAAGATTGCGAACGGCGGGGTCGTCCTCAACGACCAAGATGAGCGGTTTTACGGCAGAGTTCGGCACAGCGCTACTCCTTATCAAACGAAACGTCGGCGGCGGGAAGTTCAATCGTAAAGACCGAACCGTGCGGGTCCGCCGCGGCAACCTCTATGCTACCGCCATGCGCCAACGCAATGGAACGGCAGAGCGAAAGACCCAGGCCAACGCTGCGGTGGCTGTCGGCCAGACCATGGTTGGCGGTATAGAACGACTCGAAGATCCGTTCGCGATCCTCGGGTGCGATGCCCGGACCATCATCGGCCACCGAGCACGCCACGCGTCCATCGTCGACGCTAATCGAAATCATGATATGCGAGCCCGCGGGCGTATAGGTGATGGCGTTGTTCACCAGATTGACCACCAGCTGCACCATCAGGCGCGCATCGACATTGACGAGCGCCGGCTCATCGCACGCCACCACCTTAAGGTCGTGCTCGCGCACGGCCGGATTTACGTGGCGCAGCGCCTCCTCGACGATATCGTCCATGAGCTCGAGCGTGGTCGACAGGCGCATACCGCCACCCTCGAGCTTGGTGATGGCAAGCAGATTCTCGACGGTGGCGTTGAGCCACAGCGCATCCGAGCGAATGGATAGAAGCAGGCCGCGGCGCGTCTGGGCATCGAGCACTGCAGTGCCGGTCGAGCCCTGGTCGAGCAGCACGTCGGCATTGCCCGAAATACTGGTGAGCGGCGTACGCAGATCGTGCGAGATGGAGCGCAGCAGGTTGGCGCGCAGCTGCTCGTTTTTGGCAAGCACCGCCGCCTCCTCGCGGGCCTCCATGGCGCGAGCGCGATCGAGTGCCAGCTCGCCTTCGCTCACGATGGCATCGGCAAGTGTTCGCTCCTCGTGCGTCAGCACGTCGGGCTCGGCAACGATAGCCAGCACGCCCACCACCGAGGCGGGGTCGCCCGAGCGCGCGAAGCCGTCGCCTGTGCAAACCGTCAGGTAGATGCCATAAAACGCCGAGCCGCCATAGGTGGCATCGAGCGGCGTTCCCACATAGGCGGACGCCGAGAGCCGCGGCGGCATCTGCGGCGCCAGTTCGTGCACCGGTGTGGCATCGCCCACGGCCGTGTATGTCGAACGCGGCAGCAGGTCATCGCCCTCGGCGTCGGCGCTGTACCACACGACCGGACAGCCCGAAAGACGCGCCAGCTGCGTTGCCATGGCGTGAACGATCTGCTGCTCGTCGGCGCACCGCTGCAGCATGCGGTTGGTCTCGAGCACCATATGCGTGCGGCGGTCGCTGGCGGCAGCCTGTGCCAAGGCGCGGCGCAGGGCCAACGCAATCGAGCTCGACACAAGCGAGACCACGAACATGATGAAGAACATGCCGGGATAGCCGCGATCGATAAGCGACAGCGAGTAGCGCGGGTCGACAAACAAGAAGTTGTAGAGCGCCACGGCGGCAGCCGAGCTCAGCAAGCAATACAGGCGACTCCAGGTAAAGAATGCGCACAGCTGAACGGCGAACACATAGACGATCATGATGCTCGGCGCGAGACCCGGATGGTCGAGCAGCGCACCCACAATCGTCGCCGCGACCAGCAGCCCCACCGATACGCAGGCGTCATACAGAGGAGTGCGGCGCGTCAGCGTTGTGCGCCGCCACCAAAAGCTATCGGCAATATCGCCGTCCGTACGGACGTCCATCAGTGCCCCGCCCCTCTCTCAAAAACAAAAACCACCACAAAGGGACAGGCACCTTTGTGGTGGTTTCCCCTTGTGGTGGTTCCAAGTGTAAAGCCTTTGCAACCTGCGGACGTTAGACAAACAGCACGTGCGCGAGCAGTGCGCACACGCACACCGCTCCAAATACCAGTGCCACGATCGAGATCACGCGGTCGGCCATGTCCATGTTGGCCCGATTCGTAAAGAACCGATCTTCGGCAGCATCGGCGCGCGCCTCACGCACCATTTCGATCACCGCCTCACGGCCATCGAGCGCCTTTGTATCCATGTTTACCTTCCCGGCCTCATGCTTATCCATCAAAAACTAACTCCGTGTAGCCGCCGACGTCTACGGCCGCTCGTTGGGGGCTAGGCGCTGCATCTTATTCACAGCCTTGAACTTGGTGAACAGCGGCACGTACTCAAAGCTCACGTTGGAGTTCTCCAGGCCGTACCAGCGCGCAGGCGTGCCGGCGGCGCGGCGGATGATGTACTTGAGCGTGATGGCCGTACGCTCGCTCGGCTCCACATCGCTTTCGGGCGCCAGAAGCTTACGGATCAGGACGAACTTGAACGTGCCGATGTTACCCGGATCCTTGTAGACCGAGTAGTCATGCGTCTGCGGCGGCAGCTCGCCGGTGGCAGCCAGGTCCTGAACGACCTGACGCAGGTAGGCATTGACGCGCTGGTTGATCTTGTAGCCCAGGTACAGATGCACGCGGAACACGTAGTCGGTGCCGAACGTCTCGACCGAATAGGCAAAGGTGTGCGGTTCGTCCATGGTCTCGACATTCACAAACCACCAGGCGCGGGCGCGCTTGGGATGCTTGTCCAAGATCGAATAGACGATATCGCGGTCGATGTAGTCGGTATGGGTGTCCTTGGTCAGGTACACGACGTTGTCACTCATGCGCTCGTAACGGTCGTCGTCGCGCAGGCGCTTGAGCTGCGGCAGGTAGCTGCGCAGCGGCAGCAGCGTAAACTGGCGCTGCTCGACCGCCGTGCCGTTGTACCAGCACACCATAATGCCCATGATGAGTGCAGCCATGAGGATGGTGAAATAGCCGCCGTGGAAGAACTTGGTGAGCGAGCTCACGAAGAAGAAGCCTTCGAGCAAAAGGAAGAAGGCCGCGAAGATCCACGGAGCAACCTTGAGCTTGCGCTCCTCGTGCAGGTAGAAGAAGAGCAGCAGCGTGGTGCACATCATAGTCAGCGTAATGGCAAGGCCGTACGCGGCTTCCATATGCGCCGAGTTCTGGAACAGCAGCACCACGATGACGCAGCCGACAAGCATGACGTTGTTGACCATGGGGATGTAGAGCTGGCCCTTGGTCTCGGCAGGGTAGAAGACCTGCATGTGCGGCATGAGGTCCAGACGGCTGGCCTCGGACACCAGCGAGAATGCGCCGGTGATGAGCGCCTGCGAGGCAATGATGGCCGCAACGGTGGAAAGGCCTACGGCAAAGGGACGCAGGCCCGGGGCGAGCATCTGGTAGAACGGGTTGAGGTCGGCAATGCCCATGAGCTCGGGGTTGGCAGCGTTGTTCATAAGCCAAGCGCCCTGGCCCATATAGGAAAGCAGCAGGCAGCACTTAACGAACGGCCAGGTAGCGTAGATGTTGCCGCGGCCGACGTGGCCCATGTCGGAGTAGAGCGCCTCGGCACCGGTGGTGGCGAGGAAGCAACTGCCCAGAATCATGATGCCCGCGTGGTTGTTGGGGCTCAGCAAAAAGGCGATGCCGCGCACCGGGTTGAGGCACAGCAGCACGGCGGGGTGCTGGAAGACAAAGAACAGACCCGTGCCGCCCAGGAACAGGAACCACAGCGTCATGATGGGGCCAAAGGCGTGACCGATCTTGGCCGTACCGATGCGCTGTACCAAGAAGAGCACGATGATGATGGCGAGCGTAATGGCGACGACGCGGCCCTGGTCATCGCCCAGCACGGCATGGACCGCCGGGATGGTGCGCAGGCCCTCGATGGCCGTGGTAACGGTAACGGCCGGCGTCAGGATGCCGTCGGCGAGCAGCGCGGCGCCACCCAGCATGGCGGGGATGATAAGCCACTTGCCGCAGCGCTTGACCAGGCTGTACAGGGCAAAGATGCCGCCCTCACCATGGTTATCGGCGCGCAGCGAGATGAGCACATACTTGATGGTGGTCAGCAGCGTGACCGTCCACACGACAAGGGAGAGCGCGCCGAGCACGAACTCCTCCGTGACGCTTCCGATGCCGCCGTTGCCGGCAACGAGCGCCTTGGTTACATACATAGGACTGGTGCCGATATCGCCGTACACCACGCCCAGCGTGACGAGCATCGCCGAGATGCTCACAGGAATCGCAGCGTGCGAGGCTGCCTCCTTGGCCTTTTGTTCCATAAGCCGGTTTCCTCCCAACTTTAATGTTCGAAGGGATTATAGGTAATCGGCCCATGTTTTAATGCACTGTTTTCCCAGCTAAATAAACATTTATACGGCCTTTAGGCCACCTCGGCGATATGGAATGTGACAAAGGGACTGTCCCTTTGTCACATCGCCGCATTCGTTACTTGCCGAGCCAGTTTTTGAACCACCACTCCATGGAACGGCTCATCTCGGCCATAAAGGGGCTCGTGTGCTTGCGGGTGTAGATATCCACCACGCGCTCGCCTACCTCGCGGGCATGCGGACGGAACATCGCGTCCATCTCGGCCACCTGCGCGTCCATGGTCGCAGCATCGGCGCGGCAGTAGCGCTCCTCGTGCACCAGGTTCACCACGGGATGCGCAATAGCCGGGCGCTCCTTGCGGGGCGTGCCGATGATGAGCATCGACAGCGGCATGGTATAGGGCGGCAGATCGAGCAGCTCGGCAACTTCCTCGGCATTCTCGACGATATCACCGATATAGCAGCTCCCCAGGCCCAGAGCCTCGGCGGCAACCACGGCGTTTTGCGCGGCGATCACGGCGTCCTGGGCCGCGATGGCAAAGTCGCCCAAACCCGGCGCGCGGCGGGGCGCCTTACCCGTGCGCTCGACAAACTCGGGCTCAAAGCAGCCCACGTGCTCAAACAGATCGATCCACTTGGCATAATCGACCACAAATATCAGTGCCCAGGGCGCCTTGGCGATCATGGGCTGATGGTCGCACAGGTCGGCCAGGCGGTCGAGCGTTGCCTGCTCGCGGATGCTCACGATGGAATACATCATCATGGCGCCCGCCGACGGCGCACGACTCGCCGCATGCAGAATCGCCGCCCGCTGCTTGTCGGTCACCGCCACGGGACGGTCATCGTCATCACGCGCGAAGGCACGCGTGGACGAGCGGTGTTCCAAGATGTCCAGCACCGCATTGCCCGTCGTCTCGACCGGATAGCCGCACGTATCCACGCCCGCAGCTCTGCCGCAGTACTCGGCGCCCGTCATACAAACCTGCTCACCCATAGCTCTATCCTCGTCAATTCTTTAAGAAGCCTTTACGTTTCCGTGTAATTCCCGTCCATTATCGCGCGGGTCGCCACTACATTGCGGCACACCGCCGCACGTGCGCGTTAATATGGCTGGTTGTTGTGCGCAGCCCGCAAATGCAGCGCATATTTAGGTAACAATCGGGTAAACCCCCGCTTTCGTAGGTTTTAGTTTGTGAGGAGTCTCAGCATGTTCGCTGCCGCCATCTCGCTCGTCGGTCTTGCGGCGACCGTCTACCTTGTCTTGCGCGAGGCAAAGGCCATTCGCGCACAGTCGGGCACCGTCACCAAGGGCGCCTTCGCCTGGAGCGTCGCCTTCGGTCTGTTCCAGCTCTTTTTGACCATTTGGGGCGCCGTGGGCCTCGTCGCCCAAAACGAGCCGCTCGCCTTTGTGATGCTCATCCTGACCAACGCCATCCTCACCGGCTGCGCTTGGGCTAGCATCGCCCGCGACCGCATCGCCCCGCGCGTCTTTGCGTTCGCCGGGCCCGACGCCCCCGCCCCCACCGGCAAGCTCGCCCGCCTGCGCGGCGCCTTTGTGGGCAAACCGCTCGTCGCCGCCGTCCTGTGCCTGCTGCTCGCCGGCGTCTTTGCGCTGCTGGGCATGGAGGTCTCGTCCAACCACGACTTTACCTGGGTCTACCCCCTGTGCATCCTGCTCGAGTGGGCCATCATCACCACGCTCATGGTCGGCCTGTTCTTCCTGTTCCAGCGCCACGGCGCAGCTCCCGCGGTCCTGGCCTTTGCCCTCTTTGTCCTGGGCATTGCCGAGTTCTTCGTCATCACGTTTAAATCCATGCCCATCCAGCCGGGTGACCTTTCGGCCATCTCCACCGCCGCCGCAGTCGCCGGCAACGGCTACACCTTCTCGATCTCGCTGTTCTGCGTGCTGTCCATGGGCTTTACCGCCATCGCCATGCTGCTATGCGAGTACGCCGGCCTGGTCGCGCCGCATCGCCAGAAGGGCGCCGCCAACGCCAAGCGCATGCTGCTCACCAACCTGCTCGTCGCCGTGCTGTGCCTGGGCGGCGTGACCGCGCACGTCACGCTTATCGACTACTACAACACTCTCGGCATCACCGTCTACACCTGGCGCCCGCTCGAGAGCTACTGGCGCGAGGGCTACCTGCCTGCTTTTATTAGTGCAGCGCAGTCCATCAAGCCGCCCAAACCCGCCGATTACTCCGCCGACGACGCCAAGGTCACGCTCAAAAAGTACGCCAAGGCCTACGACAAGTCCGACGCGGCCAAGAGCGACGAGCGCGCCGCCGCAAAGGAGCAGTTCGACAGCGAGAAGCCCACGGTCATCGCCATCATGAACGAAACCTTCTCGGATCTTTCGATCTACCAGAACATGCGCGCCGGCTACGAGGGTCCGCAGTACTTTAAGAACCTGTCCAACTGCCTCAGCCGCGGCAAGCTCTACGTGAGCGCCTACGGCGGTGGCACCGCCAATACCGAGTTTGAGTTTATGACCGGCAACTCCATGGCCAACCTGGGCTCGGGCGTGTACCCCTACACCATCTACAACATGGAGACGACCGGGAACCTGGCAGAACAGTTCAAATCGCTCGGCTATTCCACCACGGCCATGCACCCCAACCACGCGACCAACTGGAACCGCGAGAACGTCTACAAGGACTTTGGCTTTGACCAGTTCCTGTCCATCAACGACTTCCAGGGAGCCGACACCCTGCGCGGTATGGTGACCGACCAGGCGACCTACGACAAGATTCTTGAGCTGCTCGACCAGGACGCCGATCCGCAGTTTATCTTCGACGTGACCATGCAGAACCACTCGGGCTACGATACGGGCCTGCTGCCGGTCGACAAGCAGATGCACCTGAACATCGACACGACCGATCTGGACGCCAAGACCATCGAGGACGGCACGCTGTCCGATGTCGACGAGTATGTCTCGTGCATCGAGCAGTCCGACCAGGCGCTTCGCTACTTCCTCAATGCCTTGAGCAAGCTCGACCGTAAGGTAGTCGTGGTGTTCTGGGGCGACCACCAGCCGTTCTTCCCGTCCAAGTTCAACGACAAGTGGTTTACCGGCGAGGACGATGCCATGCACCAGGAACGTCTGTGGCAGACCGACTACATCATCTGGGCTAACTACGACGTTGCCGGCTGCGACCAAACGAGCGAGGTCGACGACCTGTCCACCAATTACCTGTCCACGCAGCTTATGCAGCTGATCGGCGCACCGCTGACCGACTACCAGAAGGCGCACATGACGCTGCGCGAGTCGCTGCCCGCCATCAACTCGGTGGGCTACGAGGACGCCAGCCTGCGCTGGGCGCTCTCCTCCAACGTCACCGGTGACGACGCCGCCGCAGCAGCCGCCACCAAGGCACGCGAGGATTACGCCAAGATGCAGTACTACGAGATGTTCCGCGACGGCAAGAACGTGTACACCGAGCACTTCCAGACCGAGGCCAACGAAACCGACCCCAACCTGGCACCGGGTACAACCAAGATCAAGTAGCGACTAGCTGCGAGTTCATAACTGAAACGTCTGTCTGGGCGGAGGTATGTAAGGTTCCCTGCTCGGACAGTCCTGCGCAAGACGGAGGCCACATTAAGTGGCCTCCTTTGCGTGCGGAACTCGCGATGAACCTTATATGCCTCCGCCTGGACAGACGCCCTGGTGTTGGGGCGTGGCTTGTCTTGGGTGTATCGCCGAACATATATAAGTTGAAGGCCACGTTATGTGGCCTTCTTTGTTTGCGGAAAGTGTGTCCCAGGCAAATTCCGGGACGCATTTTTCGAAAGCCTGCCCATCCGGAAAGCCCGTCCCACTTTGGACGCATCCGGGCACGGAACCATCGACCTATCAGGCCTCCCATCAATAAAGAGGCGTCCTCCCGGACGGCGGGGCACGAAGTTCATCGCGAGTTCCGCACGCAAAGAAGGCCACTTAATGTGGCCTTCGTCTTGCGCAGGACTGT
>JAXJLC010000139.1:0-5418 GCA_036297365.1 Collinsella sp. | reverse complement strand
GCGTGCCGCCCCTTTGGGGGCGGCACGTTTTTGTATGGGGTCCCGGTCTCCACAATTTTCGTCAAGCTATTGGTTAGATTTTGGTCAGTTGGCGTAAGGGTGGAAGGCCAAAAGATTGTTGGCGAAAAAAGCTCAGAGAAAGTGCTGGTAGGGGAGTTGTTGAGCTTTTCGACAGCTTTTGAGCAAAAGAAACTTTGTGGCTATTGCCGGCGATTGCGTTGTCGCGGTCATGGCGGTGCGGGATGCTGGTCGTAAGCGTCGAATGCTCCGACTTTGGAGGCCAACATGGACCTGTTTCTTGAGACTCCGCAGCAACAAGCTGAGCGCATGCTGCGTCAGCAGCAACGACTCATGGAGATGCAAATGCAAGGGGCGGCAGCCCAGCCCTTTGCGCAAAATGTCGTGCCCGCTGCTGTACCTGCAGCTGTGCCCGGGTGCGAATCGGCACCAGAGGCCTATTCCGTACAGCAAGATTCATATGCGCAGGAGCTCGCGTTCGACAAGCGTCGTGCGCGTCGTCGCCGCGTGGGCCAGCGCCTGCGCACATTGGCGATGATCGTGCTCATTCCGCTAGGACTTGCGGCAATCTTCTTGGCCTCATATGCCCTCACGTGCATTCTCAACGGTGCCTCGCCCAATGAGGTGCTCCAGCATCTAGCGGCCCTGGGCCAGCGCCTAGGCGATGTCGCAACAACCATCCGCGCCGGCTGGGAGAGTTAGCGTTTGTCACATTAGGACTTCCAGGGTGTACGAATTATCGCCACGAGCAGAATTCTTGCATCCTGTGGGTCCTGTCGTGCGACTGAATAGTATTATTGAAGATAAATAATAATAGGATTTGCTATGTATAAGCAGGATTTAGAGCAGACTCTTTTGGGCATTGACGAAGAGGCGGAGCTGGAAATAGGTCCAAGAGACGACAGGCCGAACGTTGTATTGGTGGGAGGAAGCGCCTTCATGCTAAACGATGTGACGAATCGTTCGGTTACACATGACATTGATGTGTTTGAGGCAGATAGGTGCCTCCGCGAGATCATAGCTCGATACCCCGAGGTGAATGGTATGGCGGTGGCATATTGTAATCAGATGCCGTTCAATTACGAAGATCGTTTGATTCCCTTGGATATTGGGGCGCGCTTTATCAGGTACTTTACGCCATCCTTGGAGGACCTGGCGGTAATGAAGCTCTATGCCTGTCGTCCGAACGACATCATCGATCTTCATAGCCAGGCATTCGTCGACCGACTTGATTGGGGACTGCTCGAACGGCTTATATTCGACGAGGGCGAGGCGCTGGCGTCGTCGCCTTCGGAGCGGAGTTATCAAGAGATGGTCTGCGCATACAGCCAATACAAAAAGGAGGTGCTCGGTTGAATCTGACCTTTGAGGGATTCTTAAAAGGCTATTGCCGAGAGCTATCCGGACAGCAGTCGCTCAGTTTTAGAAAACTGGTTAAGCAAGCGACGACGGTTGCGCCGCGCGTGGCGGAGCCCCTGTTTTTGCTCGCTTTGGCACAGGGTAAAGCCGAATACGTTCTGGGCTTATCCGAGGGTTCGTGGATGGAAGAGGGTTACCGAGGCGTTTTGTCCTTGTACGCCCAAACGGGTAGCCTGGCATCTCTATGCGCCGAGGACAAACTTCCTAATCGTTATGCCAACGTTTGGCGTGCGTATAGAGCGGTGAAGGAAAAGCCAGTGGCGGACAGAAGAATCAACGCCCTGATGCGAAAAAGAACGTTGGGAGCGCTAGAGGAATCGGGTGTAACGCGCTATGGTCTCTGCCGCGATTTGAATCTGAATAAGGGAAACGTGTACGCATATTTAGCCGGTGATGACTCAAAGGTGAGCAGGGAGACGGCGCGCCGCATTATGGAATATGCGGAGGAGAGGGGCGCCCAAGAAGGGGCCGGGCGCCCGGTGCGTATGGCGGGGTAAGATTGATCGCGGTTTTGATTGGTGCTCGATTGGGTTTGTTGGGCGGAGTTTATGTCTGCTATTGATATTGTGCTTGTTGTGATCGCCTTGGTGGCGGTGGGGGTTGCTGTGGCTTGCGCCCTCCAGCTCAAGAGCCTGCGTGCCGAGTTGCGGGAGCGTGGCGACAGTAGCGCGGAAACGCTGGCAGCACTCGAGCAGGCCAACAACGCGCTCGATGCCCTGAACGTCGCGCTGGCCGAAACTCGCCGCACGGCCAATGTCATCGCGCAGCAGCAGACGACCGATGCGGCCGTGGAGCAGCAACGTTACCTGACCATCGCACGCGAGTTTTCGCAAGCTGGTGACCGGATGGATGACCTGCGCCGCGAGACGGCCCAACAGCTCGGCGCCAACCGCGAGGGCATCGAGCATCGCCTGGACAAGGTGCGCGAGACGGTCGATGCCCAGCTGGGCGCCATCCGCAAGGACAACAACGTGCAACTCGATCAGATGCGCGCGACGGTGGACGAGAAACTCTCCCGCACGCTCAACGACCGCCTGTCTGCATCGTTTAAGCAGGTGAGCGACCAGCTCGAGGCCGTGTACAAGGGTCTGGGCGACATGCAGTCCATCGCCACCGGCGTGGGCGACCTTAAGCGCGTGCTGGGCAACGTGAAGGCGCGTGGCATTTTGGGCGAGGTACAGCTGGGCGCAATTCTGGCGGACATCCTTACGCCCGACCAGTATCTGGAAAACGTCGCCACCAAGCCCGGCGCCTCGGAGCGCGTTGAGATTGCCGTCAAGCTGCCGGTGGACGAGGGCGACCCCGTGCTGCTGCCGATTGACTCCAAGTTTCCGGGCGACGCGTACGAGCACTTGCTCGACGCGCAGGAGTCGGGCGATGCGGAGACCGTGGCGGCTGCGCGCAAGACGCTCGACACCATGGTCAAGCGCGAGGCCAAGGACATCTGCGAAAAGTACCTGAGTGTGCCGGCAACGACCAACTTTGGCATCATGTTCGTGCCGTTTGAGGGACTGTACGCCGAGGTCGTCAGTCGCCCCGGGCTTATCGAGACCCTGGGCCGCGACTATCACGTCAACGTTGCCGGTCCCAGCACCATGGCGGCCATCCTCAACAGTCTGCAGATGAGCTACCAGACGTTTAAGTTGCAAAAACGCACCGATGACGTGCTGCGCGTGCTCTCCGCCGTCAAGGCCGAGCTGCCGCGCTATCAAAAGGCGCTGCGCCGCGCCCAACAGCAGATCGAGACCGCAGGAAAGACGGTCGAGGGCATCATCACCACGCGCACCAACGTTATGGAGCGCAAGCTCAAGGACATCGACGCGCTGGAAGACGCCGACCAAGCCGATGAGATCTTGGGACTCACGTCCGCGAGCCTTCTCGCGGACCAAGAAGACAAGGACTAATTGCAACAAGACGGTGGGGCACCGGCGCAAACGCGGGCGCCCCACCGCTTTTCGTATCGCACTTGTCTGAAGCGTGCTCCAATGTGCAACAATGGCGTTTCGCCCTATCAGACGCGAAAGGAAGCCCATGTCCCAGAGAAGCACCAGCCCGCTCAGCCGCTCCACCGTGTGCCGCACGCTGCAGCGGTTTTGGGGTGTCACGCGCACGCAGCCGCTGATTGTCTTTCTCTCGGTATTCTCGTCGGCGGGCTACATCTTTTTGCTGACGTTTGCCAATACCTATGTGATGGCCCTCATTGTCGACCGCGTTCAAGCCGGTCCCGTGGCGGGTGACCAGGTGTTTGAGGTCTTCGGCCCCTACATCCTGGCGCTCGTACTCGTTAATCTGGTGGGCCAGATTCTTTCCAAGCTGCAGGACTACACCGTCTACAAGCTCGAGATCGCGGGCAACTATCACCTGGCGCGCCTGTGCTTCGACACGCTCTCCAACCAATCCATGACATTCCATACCAGCCGCTTTGGCGGATCGCTTGTGAGCCAGACGAGCCGTTTTATGAGCGGCTATACGGGCCTGGTGGACGTGACGGTGTATTCGCTCATTCCCACCATCACCTCGGTTGTCTGCACGGTGGCGGCGCTCGCCCCGGTGGTGCCGACGTTTACCGTGATCTTGGTGGGCATCATGGTCGTCTACATTGCGTTTGTCTGGCTTATGTATAAGCGCATCATGCCGCTTTCGGCCGCGACGTCCGCCGCGCAGAACAAGCTGTCGGGCGTGCTGTCCGATGCGGTCACGAATATCCTGGCCGTCAAGACCTGTGGGCGCGAGGACTTTGAGCGCGACCTGTTCGATGCCGCCGACCGCGCCGCGCGCGACGCCGAAACGGTATCGATGCACGCTATGATGCAACGCAACTTTACGACCTCGGGCCTTATCGTCATCACCATGGCCGTGGTGAGTGTGTTCGTCGCGGGTGGCAACGCGTGGTTTGGCATTTCGGCCGGTGCGCTCGTCATGATCTTTACCTATACGTACAACCTCACCATGCGTCTGAACTACGTGAGCTCCATGATGCAACGCATCAACCGCGCGCTGGGCGATGCGGCCGAGATGACGCGCGTGCTGGACGAGCCGTGTCTGGTGGCAGACGACGAAAACGCCCCCGAGCTCAAGGTGAGCGAGGGCGCGATTGATTTTGAGCACTTGAGCTTTGCATACCGTGATGCCGCGGCGGGCGAGAGCGTGTTCGACGACCTGACGCTCCATGTGGCGGCGGGCCAGCGCGTGGGCCTGGTGGGCAAATCGGGCTCGGGCAAGACGACACTCACCAAGCTGTTGCTGCGCCTGGACGACGTACAGGGCGGTCGCGTGCTCGTGGACGGCCAGGACGTCTCGCGCTGCACGCAGCAGAGCCTGCGTCGCCAGGTTGCCTACGTGCCGCAGGAGGCACTGCTGTTCCACCGCTCCATTCGCGAGAATATCGCCTACGGTCGACCCGACGCTACCGACGAGCAGATTCGCGAGGCTGCGCGTCTGGCCAACGCGACTGAGTTTATCGACCGCTTGCCCCATGGCTTTGACACCATGGTGGGCGAGCGCGGCGTTAAGCTCTCGGGCGGCCAACGCCAGCGCGTGGCCATCGCCCGTGCCATCCTCACCGACGCGCCGATTCTGGTGCTCGACGAGGCGACCTCTGCCCTGGACAGTGAGTCCGAGGCGCTGGTGCAGGAGGCGCTCGAGAACCTGATGCGCGGCCGCACCTCCATTGTGGTGGCGCACCGCCTGTCCACCGTGGCGGCGCTCGACCGCATCGTGGTGCTGGCGGACGGCGAGATTGTCGAGGACGGCACGCATGCGCAGCTTGTCGAGGCGGGCGGGGAATACGCAAGCCTGTGGAGCCGCCAGACCGGCGCATTTTTGGAGGCGTAAAGACCCCATACGTGGGACAATCGTGCCCATAGGTTTGTTATGCCGCTGAGCCGAGGAGTCGTTATGCCACGCGAGACCAATGCCGCCAAACGCGAGCGCGCCATCGAGGTGTGCGAGCGCCTTAACCGTCGCTATGGCCCGGTTGAG
>JAXJLC010000138.1:0-2381 GCA_036297365.1 Collinsella sp. | reverse complement strand
GATCTCGGGCACCAGCACGCAAGCCGAACGGCCGGCCGCCAGCACGCGCTCGATGGCGGAGAGGTACACCTCGGTTTTTCCGGAGCCGGTGACGCCGTCGACCAGCACCACGTCGCCATGAGCGTCCAGACGGGCGCGCTCAATCTGCGCGAGTGCCTGCTTCTGGCCGTTGGTAAGGGAGACCGGCGCCTTGCCGCTTGCCGAGGACAGCGTGGTCTGCTCGCTGCAGCCACGCCACGCACGACGCTCCTCCACCACGACGACGCCGCGTTTTTCGAGCGCCTTGATGGTCGCCGACATGCTGTTATAGAGAAGGTTGAGGTCGCGCGTCGTGACCGGGCCGCACTGGAGCGCCTCGATGAGCTGACGCTGGCGGACCGCGGTCTTGGGCGGCGTATAGTCGAAGCCCTCGGGCGTGAGCATGACCCAGCGGTTTTGGATGGGTTTGACGGCGGGGCGCTCAACGGCCCACACGCCGTCGTCACCTTTGACCACGCGCGGGCTTCCACCCGGGGGCAAGAACAAACGCAGGCACTCGGAAAGCGTTGCGACGTACTCGCGGCTCATCCAGCGTGCGATACGGGCAGCCTCGGCGGTAAAGAGCGGTTTGCTGAGGATAGCCTCGATGGCTTTAATGCGGGCTGGGTCGAGGGCGTTGATGCCTTGCAGGTCACCCAGCTCAGGCGCAATGTCGACGATATAGCCCGCGGCGGCACGGTTACCAAAGTGGACCAGGACCGTGGATCCGATTTGCGCCTCGTTGGCAAGGGACCGGGGAATGCCATAAGCAAACGGCTCGGACAGCGCACGGGTGGGAATGTCGAGGACTACGCTCGCATAGGCGGCGACGGGTTCAGGCGCGAACTCAGGCTTGGCCGGAGTCTCCTCCGGTTCCGGCGAACCAAACAGCGAAAGTTGCTCGGCCATGGCCCCAGCACCTCCTATCCCATACGTCTACAGAAACAAGAGCCCCGCTCTGAGTGAACGGGGCTCGGATTCATACGTTTGCGCAGCGATTACAGCGCCATTGTGCGGGCGCGATCGATGCGCGCCAGGCAGTCGTCGCGACCGACGAGCGCCATGGTCTCACCCAGCGGAGGGCTCACCATGTTGCCGCATACGGCGACGCGCACAGCTTGGAACACCACGCGCTTCTTAAGGTCCATCTGCTCGGGCAGCGGCTCAAGCGCAGCGTCGATGTTCGCGGCCGTCCACTCGGTAACACCCTCGAGCGCGGCCTTGGCGGCGTCCAGAATGGCGCCCATGCCTTCCTTGGCCAGGCCCTTGTTAACGGACTTCTCGTCATACTCGAGCGTCTCGGCCGTAGCGAAGATGGGAGCGGCGACGGTCACGGCGTCGGCCGGCATCTTGGTGCGCGGCTTGACGATAGCGGCAAGCGCGTCGATCCAGTCCTCGCCGTACTCGACATTACCCTCGATGAGACCCGCCTCGTGCAGCTCGGGGACCATGATCTCATCGGCAAACTGAGCATCGGACATGCCATTGATGTACTCAGCGTTAACCCAATCGAGCTTTTTGGGATCGAAGGTCGCAGGGTTCTTGGAGATGCGGTCGAGCGAGAACTTGCTGGCCAGGACATCGCGCGGGATGATCGTGGTCTCGCCGTCGAGCGACCAGCCGAGCAGCGCCAAGTAGTTGACGAAGGCGTCGGACAGGTAGCCGGCGTCGCGGTACTCCTCCACGGAGGTGGCGCCGTGGCGCTTGGAGAGCTTTTTGCCGTCGGCGCCCAGGATCATGGAGATGTGGGCGAACGTGGGCACGGGAGCGCCGAGGGCCTCGTAGACCATGACCTGACGCGGGGTGTTGGACAGGTGGTCGTCGCCGCGGATGACGTGGGTGATCTTCATCATGGCGTCGTCGACGACGGTCGCGAAGTTATACGTGGGCGTACCGTCGGAGCGGAAGATGACAAAGTCGTCGAGCTCCTTGGCGTCGAAGGTCACCTCGCCGTGGACGGCGTCGTGGATGACGACGTCGCCGCGGTCCTCGGGCACCTTGATGCGCAGGACGTAGGACTCCCCGGCCTCGATGCGGCGGCGGGCCTCCTCGGGATCAAGATCGCGGCAACGGCGCTGATAGCCCTGGAAGGGGTCCTTGCGCTCCTGCGCGGCCTTGCGGTCGGCGTCGAGCTGCTCCTTGGTGCAGAAGCAGGGATAGGCCTTGCCCTCGTCCCAAAGCTTCTGAGCGGCCTGCTTGTACAGGTCCAGGCGCTCGGTCTGGGCGTAGGGGCCAAAATCGCCGCCCACCTCGGGACCCTCGTCCCAGTCCAGGCCCAGCCAACGCATGGCGCGCAGGATGATCTGCGTGTTCTCGTCGGTGGAGCGGGTGGGGTCGGTGTCGTCGATGCGCAGGATGAACGT
>JAXJLC010000137.1:0-3282 GCA_036297365.1 Collinsella sp. | reverse complement strand
TGTCGATACGGACGTGGGCGATCTTGATGTGCCCATCGCCGATGACCGTTCCCGGAGGGATGGCGCCTGCAGGAGCAGCGGCGGCCGCAGCCGGCTTCTTCTCCTCGGGCTCCAGAGACTCGGGCTTGACACGCACGCCAGCCTTAGCCTCAGTCACGAGATGTTTTGCGATCGCATGTGCAGTGTTCTTTGCGTCAAAGCGCTGCGAATATGCCTCGATGAGCATAGGCAGGTTGACACCGGTGACGATAGCCCAGGAATCGTGGCCCTCGATGAGCCCGCTGATCTGGTTGAACGGCGTGCCGCCCCACAGATCAACGAGGAAGAGCACCTGCTCCTGGTCCTCGAAGGAAGCGATTGCTTCCTCGACCTTGGCACGGAAGTCGTCGGGGCCCATGCTCGGCTCGAGCGAGACCACGGCAACAGACGGCTGATCGCCAAAGACCATCGAGCCCGTCTGCTTGATTCCAGCTGCCAAGTCCCCGTGGCTAGCAAGAACAATACTTACCATCACATAACCTCCTTTTTGTCTACGTATTCCCTACACGACATTAAGGAAGTATACCTGTTTAGTTTGCGGAATTATCGCTAAATTTGCAAAAGGTTGGATTATTTGTTTAAACGTCTAGGTTTGTTACAAGTTGATTACGTTGCTGGCTTATAGCTCATTGCCTGCTAAAACGTGATTTGCTGATTGTTTTCAAAGACATATAAAGGTGCACCGTTCGTTAAGACCGCTTTTAGGTGAATCCCAATGCGTCTGCGTGCCACCATTTTGTTTAAACAGACATGAATTGACTAACCGAAGCAAATATGTTTAGAACTCTAGCCCATGTAGACATTAGATGTTAGGCGATGTGGAGAGGGTTGGCAGCGTCGACGGCATCGGGGGCGTCGGAGAGGCCGTCAGGAGCAGCGTCTGCCGGGTCCTCGTCGGGGGTCTCGATCTGTTTGATCATGACCTCCTGGCCCTGCAGCAGGTATGTTTCACCGCTGCCGCAATGGGGGCAAGTCTTGCCGTGCTCGACCGTCGCGTAGTCGCGGCCGCACGCCTCGCAATGCGTCACGGCCTCGACAGGCTCCACGATAAGCTCCGCGCCCTGCGTGATAGGCTTTTTATCCGCCGCCCAGCGCCAAGCGTCGAGTAGTAGATCGGGGACGACGCCCGAGACCTCGCCCAGCAGCAGCGTGACGCTCGAAACGCGACGCACGCCATGAGCGCGCGCCACATTCTCGACATCGCGAATGATGTGATACACGATTCCGAGCTCGTGCATTTATTTCCTTCCGCCGTTCTACCGAACGGCGGTCGGCTTGACGCTGCGCGAGCCCCAGACGGGCGATCTGCCTTTCAATCGTCGGGCATGGGCAAAAGCCCTATGCCCTCCTCTTTCAAGGCACCTCGCCACGCCTGGGACTCGCTCGCTGTCCAACCGCTCTCTGCGCCGTTCTCCTGCTTGTTGCGTTTCTTACTTCTTCCCGAATTTAATCTTGATGGCGCGCTTGAGCGCGTACTTGCCCAGACTTGGAAGCTTTTGCTCGTATTTGACCATCGTGGAGCACTCGGGGCGATCGCGATCAAGATGGATGGCGTCAAACGCGCACTTGGTGGTGCACAGGCCGCAGCCGATGCACTTGTTGGGGTCGACGATCGAGGCGCCGCAGCCCAGGCAGCGGGCGGTCTCGGCGCGCACCTGCTCCTCGGTAAAGGTCTCAACATACTCGCTAAACGGCGCAGCCTTCTCGCGTTCGCGGTCCACATGCGCAACCTCGCGGCTCGCGTTGTCGTAGCTCTCGAGCACAACGTCGTCGCGGTCGAGCGCGGTGTAGCGGCGCTGATTGCGGCCGATGGTGAGCGTGGAGCCCGGCTGCACAAAGCGATGGATGGACACCGCGGCCTCGTGGCCGGCGGCGATAGCGTCGATGGCAAAGCTGGGGCCGGTGTAGACGTCGCCGCCCACAAAGATGTCGGGTTCGGCGGTCTGGTAAGTCTGGGGATCGGCAAGGGCACCCTGGCCGCGGCCGAGCTCCACCTTGGAGCCAGCCAGCAGGTCGCCCCACACAATGGACTGGCCAATCGACATGACGACACGGTCGGCATCGACACGGCGCAGATCGTTCTCGTCGTACTCGGGCGCAAAACGGCCCTCGTCGTCAAAGACGCGCGTGCAGCGCTTGAAGGTGATACCGCACACACGACCGGCCTCGTCCAGGTGAATCTCCTTGGGGCCCCAGCCGCAGCTGATGTGAGCGCCGTCCTCAACGGCCTCGCGACGCTCCTCCTCGCTGGCGGGCATCTGGGCCTCGCTCTCCAGGCAGAACATCTCAACGTGCTCAGAGCCCAGACGGCAGGCGTTGCGGGCAACGTCGATGGCCACGTTGCCGCCGCCCACTACAATGGTGCGGCCGGACAGCGCGTCGATCTTGCCACTGTTGACCTCGCGCAAAAAGTCGACGGCCACGGCCACGTCCTCGGCATCCTCGCCCGGAACGCCGGCAAGGCGGCCGCCCTGGCAGCCAATGGCCACGTAAAAGGCCTTAAAGCCCTGCGCGCGCAGCTCGTCGAGCGTCACATCACGACCGACCTCCACGCCATAGCGGAACTCGGCACCCATCAGGCGAATGATCTCGACCTCGGCCTCGATAACGTCCTTTTCCAGCTTAAAGCTGGGAATGCCGTAGGTGAGCATGCCGCCCGGGCGCTCGTTCTTCTCGAACACGACGGGCTTGTAGCCCTTCTCGGCCAGATAGAAAGCGCAGGACAGGCCGGCCGGACCGGCACCGACGATGGCGATCTTCTGGTCGAAGCCGCCGGCACGCGTTGGGGTCACCACGGGCGGGACGTAGCGGGTCGCGGCATCCAGATCGCGCTGGGCGATGAACTTCTTGACCTCGTCGATAGCCACGGCGGCATCCACACGGCCGCGGGTGCAGGCATCCTCACAGCGGCGGTTGCACACACGGCCGCAGATAGCGGGCAGCGGGTTCTCGCGCTTAATGAGTGCTAGGGCCTCGTCATAGCGACCCTGAGCCGCGAGCTTCAAATAGCCCTGAACGGCAACGTGCGCGGGGCAGGCCGTCTTGCAGGGAGCGGTGCCGGACTCATGCGTCTCGATACGGTTGTCGTCGCGGTAGTTGGGCGACCACTTGGTGTGATCCCATTTGGTGGCGTCGGGCAGCTCCTGGCGCGGATACTCAGGCACCTGTCCGCCGGCCTTTTTGCTGCAGAGCTTCTGGCCGAGCTTGACGGCGCCGGCCGGGCACACCTCAACGCAGCGACCG
>JAXJLC010000136.1:0-11498 GCA_036297365.1 Collinsella sp. | reverse complement strand
GGTCGAGGGCATTCTGGGCCACGCCGGCAATGATGCGCAGGTCGTGAGCTGTGCCGCCGACGCCGATGCCCTGTCGCTCAAGGGCAAGGTGGGCCTCGTTGTGCAGACCACTCAGACCGCGCAGAACCTCGCCGAAGTCGTGGCCGCTATCACCCCGCGCGTGCAGGAGTTGCGTGTGATCAACACCATCTGCGCCGCCACGAGTGAGCGTCAACAGGCAGCAGCCACACTTGCCAACCGCTGCGACTGCATGGTCGTCGTGGGTGGCAAGAACTCGGGCAACACCCGCCGCCTGGCGCAAATTTGCGCAGACGCCTGCGAGCGCACGCATCACATCGAGGAAGCTTCAGAGCTTGAGACCGCTTGGTTTACCGACGCTCACCACATCGGCATCACCGCCGGAGCCTCCACCCCGCAAGAACACATCGAGCGCGCCGTCGAGCGCATCAAGGAGCTTTGCCGCTAATCATGGACCAGACCGTACCCGCATACGCCGCCGAGGTGGCCGATTACGGGCGCAGCCGCGACCCCGAGCCGGGTGAGGGCGCGCTCGTAAAGAACGTGCGTCCCGAATCGCCCGCGTGGGATGTGGGTATCGAGCCGGGCATGCGCGTGCTCACGGTCAACGGTGAGGCGCTCACCGACATGATCGTGTGGCTCTGGGAGGCCGACGACGACACCGTCGACCTCGAGGTTTTCGACCCGCGCGACAACAGCGTCACCCCCGTCGAGCTCGACCGCTTCCCGGGAGAGGACTGGGGCCTTGAATTCGATGGCCCCATCTTCGATGGTATGCGCACCTGTGTGAACGCCTGCGTATTTTGCTTTATGACGATGCTCCCCAAGGGCGGCCGCTCCACGCTCTATATTCGCGACGACGACTATCGCCTAAGCTTTTTGCAGGGCAACTTCGTCACGCTCACGAACCTCACCGACGAGGACGTGCAAAACGTCATCCAGCGCAACATGAGCCCCATGAACGTGTCAGTCCATGCCGTAAGCCCCGACGTCCGCCGCCGCATGATGGGCCGCAACGCCCAGCGCGGCATGGACGTACTCGAGGCCATCATGGCCGCCGGCATCGAGATTCACGCGCAAATCGTGTTGTGCCCCGGTATGAACGACGGCGAGGAGCTGGAAAAGACCCTGCGCTTTTGCGAGGAGCACGAGCAAATCACAAGCCTGGGCATCGTGCCGCTCGGTTTTACCAAGCATCAGAGCCGTTTTAGCTGGTCCTACAGCGACAAGCCCGAGCTAGCGCGCGAGACCATTGCCATGATCCGACCGTTCCAGGACCGCGCCTATGAGCGCTTTGGCCGCCACACCTTCCAGATGAGCGACGAGTTCTATCTGGACGCCGGCATCGATCCTCCCGAGGCAGACTTTTACGACGGGTACCCGCAGTACTACGACGGCATTGGCATGATCCGCTCATATCTGGACGAGACCGACGACGTGCTTGCCGCCGACGCCGAGCGTCTGGCCCGCGTCCGCGTTGGCATCGCCGAGCGCAACCAGCACCTGCTGTGTCTCTCGGGCGCCAGCGCGCGCGACACCGTGGCGCGCTTTGTGGAGTCGCCGCATGGTCTCGGCGGCACCGTCACAGCCATCAAGAACCGCTACTTTGGCGGCAACGTGGACGTGACCGGCCTCATCGTCGCGTGTGACATTCTAGAGCAGCTGCCCCAAGATCTGTCGGGTGTTATGCTCTTTGTGCCTAAGCTCATGTTCAACGCTGACGGCATGACGCTTGACGAGTATCATCGTGACGATTTACTCGCAAGCCTTACCAGTCGCGGCGCTGAGGTTCATGTGGTGTCGACCATGCCGCATGAGCTGCTCGATACCCTGGAGCGCATCCTTGGCATTGTGCCCGCAGACTCTAACACTTCCACTGACCCTACCCATTAAAGGAGAGCAGATGAAACCTATCGTCGCCGTCGTCGGACGCCCCAACGTGGGCAAATCCACGCTCGTTAACCGCCTGGCCCAGACCTCGGACGCCATCGTTCATGAGTCCCGCGGCGTCACACGCGACCGCTCATACCACACGGCAGATTGGAACGGCCGCGAGTTCACCATCGTCGACACGGGCGGTATCGAGCCGCTCAAGAGCGACGATGTCTTTGCCACGTCCATCCGCGACCAGGCCCTCGCCGCCGCCGAGGAAGCCGCCGTCATCCTGTTTGTGGTCGACGGCCGCACCGGCGTCACCGAGGAGGACGAGTCGGTCGCCCGTATGCTCAAGCGCTGCGACAAGCCGGTCTTTCTGCTGGTGAATAAGCTCGACAACCCCGATCGCGAAAACGACAGCATCTGGGAGTTCTATTCGCTTGGCATCGGTGAGCCCACGCCGCTCTCGGCCCTGCATGGTCATGGCACGGGCGACCTGCTCGACGATATCGTGGCCCTGTTGCCCGAGGAGGAGGACGAGATCGCCGACGAGTTCCCCGATGCGCTGAACGTCGCCATCATCGGCCGCCCCAACGCCGGTAAGTCCTCGCTGTTCAACCGCATCCTGGGCGCCGACCGCTCTATCGTGTCCAACATTGCCGGCACGACGCGCGACGCCATCGATACCGTCGTCGAGCGCAACGGCAAGCACTACCGTATGGTCGACACCGCGGGTATTCGCAAGAAAAGCACTGTGTACGAGAACATCGAGTACTACTCGATGGTCCGCGGCCTGCGCGCCATCGATCGCGCCGACGTGGCGCTGCTCGTCGTCGACGCCTCCGTGGGCGTTACCGAGCAGGACCAGAAGGTCATGGGTCTTGCCATCGAGCGCGGCTGCGCCATCGTGGTGCTGCTCAACAAGTGGGACCTGCTCGACGATGACCGCAAGCGCGAGGCCTGCATGGAGACCGTCGACCGCCGTCTGGGCGTCATGGCTCCCTGGGCTCAGTACCTGCGCATCTCAGCCCTGACCGGCCGTAGCGTCGAGAAGATCTGGTCGATGGTCGACGCGGCCGAAAAGACGCGCTCGCAAAAGATCAGTACCTCACGCCTCAACACGTTCCTCACCGACCTGCGCGAGTTCGGTCATACCGTGGTGGACGGCAAGCGCCGCCTGCGCATGCACTACGTGACCCAGACGGGCGTCAACCCGCCGACGTTCACGTTCTTCGTCAACCACAGTGACCTGGTCAACGACACCTACCAGCGCTACGTGGAGAACCGCATGCGCTCGACCTTCGACTTTGCCGGCACGCCCATTCGACTCTTCTTTAGGAAGAAGGAGCAAAAGGATGCATAATCCGATTCTTCTGACCGCCATCTGCGCCGTGGTCTCGTTCTTTATCGGGGCGATTCCGTTTGGTCTGATCCTGGGCCGCGTGTTCAACCACACGGACATTCGTAAGGCGGGCTCCGGCAACATCGGCACCACCAACGCCCTGCGCGTGGCCGGCCCCAAGGTGGCCGCGCTCACGCTGCTGCTCGACTGCCTTAAGGGCGCCATCTGCGTCCTTATCGCGCGTCCGCTCATTGCCGACTTGGGCTATGGCTTCCCCGTGAGCATTATGGCCCCCGGTGCCGCCGGCGACTGGATGCTCGGCGTCATCTGCCTGGCAGCCGTGTGGGGCCATATCTTCTCGCCCTACCTCAACTTCCATGGCGGCAAGGGCATCGCAGTTGGTCTGGGCGTCATCCTCGCCTGGTACTGGCCTATTGGCCTGTCGCTGCTGGGCATGTTTATCGTGGCCGTCGCCATCACCAAGTTTGTGTCGGTGGGCTCGCTTGCCGCGGCCATCGGTCTTCCCATCGCTGCCTGCGCGGTCTTTCCGTACAGCAGCCTCGGACTTAAGTTTTGCATGGCGCTGATCGGCATTACTGTGGTGTGGGCCCATCGTGCGAACATCAAAAAGCTCATGACGGGTAAGGAGTCCAAGCTCTCGTTTACCAAGCGCGTCACCGAGCCCGACGATAAGTAGGAGAGAGTCATGAATGTTGCGCTGATTGGCTCCGGCTCCTGGGGAACCGCCGTCGCGGGCCTTGCTGCAGCGCGAGCCGAGCGCGTGACCATGTGGGCCCATAGCGAGCAGACGGCCGCCGGCATCAATGGCGAGCACCGCAATCCCCGGTATCTGGTGGACTACGAGCTGCCCGGCAACGTTGTCGCCACCACGGACCTGTCGCAGGCGCTCGACGGCGCCGACTCCATTATCTTTGCCGTGCCCTCCACACACCTGCGCAGCGTATGTCATCAGGCAGCACTCTTCATCGCCGCCGGCACCCCGGTGCTCTGCCTCACCAAGGGCATTGAGCCCGAGTCTGGCCTGCTCATGAGCGAGGTCATCGCCAGCGAGATCGGCAACGAGTCGCGCGTGGCGGCGCTCTCGGGCCCCAACCATGCTGAGGAAATCTGCCGCGGTGGACTTTCTGCCGCCGTCATCGCCAGCGAAGATCCGCAGATAGGGGAGACCTTTAAGGACCTGCTCCTGTCCACGGCCTTCCGCATCTACCTGTCACAGGACATGACCGGCGTCGAGGTTTGCGGCGCCATGAAAAATGTCATCGCGATCGTGTGTGGCATCTCCGCCGGTACCGGTGCGGGCGACAACACGCTCGCCCTTATCATGACGCGCGGCCTGGCCGAGATCAGCCGTCTGGTGCATGCCCGCGGCGGGCAGGCTATGACCTGCATGGGACTTGCCGGCATGGGTGACCTCATCGCCACCTGCACCTCGGAGCATTCGCGCAACCGCACCTTTGGCTACGAGTTTGCCCACGGCGTGTCGCTCGACGAGTATCAGGAGCGCACGCATATGGTTGTCGAGGGCGCCGTCGCGGCCCGCAGCGTCAGCGAACTTGCCCGTTCACTGGGCGTAGACATTCCGCTCACCTTTGCCGTGGAGCAAACGCTCTACAACGGTGTTACTTTGGATAGGGCGCTCGAGATTCTTACCGATCGCGTCCCTTCTCAAGAGTTCTACGGACTCACCGACTAGCGCAGAAAGGCTTCTACCATGGGTTCCATCAAAATCGCTCCGTCCGTCCTTTCGGCCGATATGGCCAACCTCAAGGGCGAGCTCGACAAGATCGCCGGTGCCGACTACGTGCACTTCGACGTTATGGACGGTCACTTTACCGGCAACCTCACCTTTGGCGTCGACATCCTCAAGGCCGTCAAGCGCTCCACCGATGTACCGGTCGACGCGCACCTGATGGTGTCGAACCCCGACGAGACGGTCGATTGGTACACCGATGCCGGTGCCGATATGATCACCGTCCACTACGAGGCTTCCACGCACCTGCACCGCACGCTCACCCATCTGCAGCAGCGCGGCGTCAAGGCAGGCGTGGTGCTCAACCCCGCCACCCCCGTGTGCGTGCTCGAGAGCATCATCGACGTCGTCGATATGGTGCTGCTCATGAGCGTGAACCCGGGCTTTGGCGGCCAGAGCTTTATCCCGGGCACTATCGCCAAACTGCACGAGCTCAAGGCCATGTGCGAGCGCCACGGCGTGTCGCCCATGATCGAGGTCGACGGTGGCATTTCTTCCAAGAACATTGCCGAGGTCGTCAAGGCTGGTGCCAACGTTCTCGTGGCCGGCTCCGCCGTATTTAAGTCCGAAGATCCCGCCGCCGAGGTTGCGCTGCTGCAGAAGCTGGGCAATGAGGCCGCACAGGAGGCATAAACCCTTATGACCGCAGGTCAAAACCGCATACCCGTGAATCTTGACTACGCCGCCTCGACGCCCATGCGCGCCGAGGCGCTCCTTGCGCAGCGCGAATATGACGACAGCGAGCTTGCAGGCGTCAACCCCAACTCGCTGCACTCGCTCGGCCGCAAGGCCGCCGCGCGCCTGGAGGTTGCCCGTCGCGAGATCGCCCATAGCTTTGGCGCACGCGTCCGCCCGTCCGAGATTGTTCTGACCAACGGCGGCACCGAAGCCAACCAGCTGGCGCTGCTCGGTCTTGCCGAGGGCGCCCGTCAGCGCGACCGCAAGCGCAACCGCGTGATCGTATCTGCCATCGAGCACGATTCGATTCTGGATAACCTGCCGCTGCTGCGTGCCGCCGGCTTTACCGTCGACCTGGTGCAGCCCTGCCGCATGGGCTACATTGAACCCGCCGCGCTTGTCGAGCTGCTGGGCGACGACGTGGCGCTCGTGAGCATCATGGTTGCCAACAACGAGACCGGCGTGGTGCAGCCCATCCGCGAGCTGGCCGCCGCCGCACATGCTGCCGGCGCCCTGTTTCATACCGATGCCATCCAAGGCTACTTGCATATTCCGCTCGATGTCACCGAGCTGGGCGTCGATGCTATGACCGTTGCCGCGCACAAGATCGGCGGCCCCGTGGCATCCGGCGCGCTCTATCTTAAGAACCGCACGCCGCTGCGCCCGCGCATCTTTGGCGGCGGACAGGAAGCCGGACGTCGCGCCGGCACGCAGGATCTGCGCACGCAGCTCGCCTTTGCCGCTGCCGCCCGCACGCTGACGCTCCATGTGGCCGAGGAGCGCGAGAAGCTGCAAGCCCTTTCCGACAAGCTCTACGCCAAGCTTACGGCCCATCCGCGCATTCACGCCACCATGGGCGACTATGCGCATGCCGACCGTCTGCCCGGCATGGTATCGATCTACATTGACGGCATGGACTCCGAGGAGCTCATCATCAAGCTCGACGCCGCCGGCTTTGAGGTTTCGGCCGGTTCTGCCTGCTCGAGCGGCAGCATGGACCCCAGCCATGTGCTCAGCGCCATGGGTATTGGCCGCGAACAGGCGCTGGGTGCACTGCGCATCTCCTTCGATGACCGCGTGAACCCTGCCGACCTGGATGAGTTTGCCCAGACGCTGCTCTCGATCGTAGGTGCCGCATGATCGTCGCCGAGCTTGAACGTGCGCTGCTGGCGCGCTATCCCAAGACGAATGCCGAGGGCTGGGATCATGTTGGGCTATCTGTGGGAGATCCCGCTGCAAAGATCACCGGTGTTGCCTGCGCACTCGACGCGACCGAGGCCAACGTGCGCCGCGCTCTCGAGGCCGGCGCCAACGTGCTGCTGACGCATCATCCCATCTATATCAAAGCGCCCGAGGCGTTTTGCCCGGCCGATTCCGCGCGTCCGCAGTGCAGTGCTGCGCTGTACGAGGCGGCTCGTTGCGGCGTGAGCATCATCTCGCTTCACACCAACCTGGATCGCTCGCACGAAGCGCGCGTTCGCCTGAGTGAGTTGCTGGGCGCTGAGCCCGTGAGTTCGTTGGAGCATGTGGACGAGCCTGAGCTCACCGGTCTGGGCGCACTCGCGACCCTCCACGATGCCTGCAACCTGCACGATCTCGCCAACTGTGCCGCCATAGCCTATGGCAGCGACCCGCGCGTATGGGGCGAAGCCGAGCGCCCGTGCCGCACCGTCGCCATCTTGGGCGGCTCCCTCGGCGATTTTGGTGAGCTTGCCATCGCCGCCGGCGCAGATGTTATTGTGACCGGAGAGGCCGGCTACCACGTGGTGCAGGACCTTGCCTTGCGCGGTCTGGGCGTCATCCTTCTCGGCCACGATCGCTCCGAAGAGCCGTTCGTGGATATATTGATGAACTCTGCAGTTGACGCCGGGGTCGACCCCCGTCATGCGATTAAAATACTGAACCCTTGCCAATGGTGGACTGTGACAAAAGGAGAGAACTTATGAGCGCCGGCGCTACGCTACTCAAGCTGCAACAGATCGATTTGGAGCTCGCCCGCAACAAGAGCGAACTTGCCAATATGCCGGAGCTCAAGGAGCTCGCTTCCAAGCGCAAGACCTATGTGAAGCTCAGGTCCGAGATGACCAAACTCTACGCCCAGCGCAAGGATCTGGACATTGAGCTCGACGATCTCAACACCACCGAGATTCAGACCAACAACGCCATCGAGGCTGCCAAGAAGCGCCATGTCGACGGCTCCGACTACCGCGAGGTTCAGGACCTGGAGAATGAACTCGCCACTTTGGCCAAGCGTCTGGACAAGATTGAGCACACCCGCAAGGACGTCGCTATCGCCCACAAGGAGGCACTCGACCGCGAGGCCCGCGCGCAGGCAATCATCGCCAAGTTCGAAGAGGGCGTGAAGGCCGATACCAAGGCCGCCCGCGCCAAGGCCGCCGACCTGCAGGCTCAGATTGACGCCGCCACTAAGGAGCGCACTGCGCTTGCCGCCACGCTGCCGGCCGACGTGCTCACCGACTACGAGCGTCTGCTCAAGCAGTTCCGCGGCCTGGCCGTCGAGACCATCCAGGGCAATATCCCCACGGTTTGCCACACCGCGCTGCAGGCATCGTCCATGAGCGACCTCAACCACGACGGTAGGTCAATTACGCACTGCCCGTACTGCCACCGCCTCCTGGTGCTCCCGAGCAAGGAAGCTTAAACGATGGCGGCATCCAACAATTCAATGCAACTTGAGGGAAAAACGATCCTGCTGGGCATTACCGGCGGGATCGCCGCCTATAAGTCGTGCAATATCGTGCGCCTGCTGCAAAAGCGCGGCGCGCGCGTCAAGGTCGTTATGAGCGAGCATGCCACCGAGTTTGTGGGCCCGCTCACCTTCCGTGCGCTCACCAACGAGCCCGTTGCCGTGGGCCTATTCGACGATCCCTCCGACCCCATCCACCATATTTCGCTTGCACAGGAGCCCGACCTGGTGGTCGTGGCGCCCGCGACGGCCAATATCATCGCCAAGATGGCCAACGGCATCGCCGATGACCTTATCTCCACCACGCTGCTGGCGACGCCGCGACCCATCGTGATCGCACCCGCTATGAACAACGGCATGTGGAAGGCACCGGCGACGCAGGCCAATATGACCACGCTGCGCGACCGCGGCGTGCATGTGGTGGGCCCGGGCAGCGGCTACCTTGCCTGCGGCGACGTGGACACGGGACGCATGAGCGAGCCCGAGGACATCGTCGAGGCTGTCTGTGAGGTGCTCAACCCCGCGCCTCAGAACCTGGTAGGTAAGCACATCGTGATTACCGCCGGCCCCACGCACGAGCCGATCGACCCGGTGCGATTCATTGGCAACCGCTCTTCGGGCAAGATGGGCATCGCCCTGGCGGGGGAGGCTGCTCGCCGCGGTGCTGCGGTCACGCTCGTGCTGGGACCGGCATCGCTCGATGTTCCCCGCGGCGTGGCGTGCGTACGCGTGCAGACCGCCGCAGAGATGCTGCAGGCGGCGACGAGCGCCTTCCAGACGGCCGACGTGGCCATTTGCGCCGCCGCCGTCGCCGACTACACACCCGCGGCCCCTGCCGACCATAAGCTCAAAAAGGCCAACGAGCGCTTGGATCGCATCGAACTGGTCGAGACGGTCGATATTTTGGCTGAGCTCTCGCGCCAGAAGGGCGAGCGCCGTGTGATCGGATTTGCAGCCGAGACCGATAACGTCGTGGAGTACGCTGAGCGCAAATTGGCCCGCAAGGGTTGCGATGCCATTATCGCCAACGATGTCTCGCGCGCCGATTCAGGCTTTGGGACCGACACCGACAAGGCCTGGATTGTGAGCACAACGGGCACGCAAGAACTTCCCGTACTAACAAAACCCCAGCTCGCAGATACAATTTTGGACTTGCTTCAAAATTTGTAAAAAAGTTCTTGCACAAGTCTAAAGTTTCGGGTTAATATACTCCCTGTTGCGAGCGAGAGCAGAGCAACAAACAAAAGCTTCGGGACGTGGCGCAGCTTGGTAGCGCACTTGACTGGGGGTCAAGGGGTCGCTGGTTCGAATCCAGTCGTCCCGACCAGAAGTTTGCAGGTCAGGCACCTAGTGCCTGACCTTTTTTGTTAAGAATCAACAGATTAAGCAACGAAGAATCAACGGCTTTCTTGATCGATACTTTCGCTCAACAAAAACCTGTACGTCAGCCTCCAAATACGACAATTTTCGACATGTTTGGAGGCTGATATACACAACTGCAGAATCCCAAGCAGCTCAGAGGCACCCTTCACATGTCTGGACTCTCTATGGCCGCGCTGGATAGACATCGCTAGAACGGGTATAGTATCGAAAGTTTTGTCGTTTACCAGCGGGGGAGTCCTGTGGGCATTAAGAAGAAGATCAAAAAGGAGCTTATCGGCACTTCCGATTACCCGTCGAATAAGATCTTTACGATCTCCAATTTCATCACCTTTACGCGCCTGATCCTCACGCTCGTCTTCCTGTACCTGTTTGTGACGGACAACAACCGTGTCGTCGCCATTGTCATCTATGCCATCGCGGCCTCCACCGACTGGATGGACGGTCAGATCGCCCGCATGACTAAAACGGTCTCGTGGCTCGGTAAGGTCATGGATCCCATTTGCGACCGTGCGCTGCTGTTCACCGGCGTACTTGGCCTGGTGGTCCGCGGAGAGCTACCCATCTGGGTCTGCGTGCTCATTATTGGCCGCGACATCTATCTGGGCATCGGCACGCTTATCGTGCGTCATTATCACCGTCGCCCCATCGATGTCGTCTTCCCCGGAAAGATTGCCACAGCGCTGCTCATGACCGGATTCTCGCTCATGCTGCTCGGGTTCCCCGTTGTTGACGGCCTGCAACTTTTACCTTCAACCCTCACGGCCTTCCCGGGCCTCAACGGAAGCTCGGTGCCCCTCGGCATCTTCTTTGTGTACGGCGGCGTGATCTTCTCCATGCTCACGGCTGTCATCTACTCCATTAAGGGCGGAGTGGCCATTAAACAGGCTCTCGCGCATCCCGAGGACGAGGACATCGACTTTCTGAACCCTGAAATCGAAGACTGATTCGTTGGGGTATGATTACGTACGGTTCATTATTTGCGGCACGTCCGCGATAAGTTAGGGGTTGTCATGGACAACATGGTTAACAATATGTCTCAGAATGATAAGACTGCTGACGCTACCTGCGTATTCCGCGTGCCTTCAAGCGACGTCACCGTTCCCGACCTCATGGCCAACGTGCGCATCACCGCCCCCGTTCTGTCCATCGTCAAGGGTCCGCAGACTGGTGCCGCCTTTGAGCTCGAGGACGAAGTGACCACCATCGGCCGCGATCCTGCGAACAGCATCTTCCTCAATGACATGACCGTTTCGCGCAGCCACGCGCGCATTATCCGCGAGGGCCTCGGCGCTCGCATCGAGGACCTGGGCTCGCTCAATGGCACCTGGGTCGACGGTGCCATAGTCAACGCGGCCCCGCTGCACGACGGTTCTTCCGTCCAGATCGGTACGTTTACGCTCATCTACCACGAGAGCACGCCGGAGCGCATCGAAACCGGTGAGTAGGGCATGGCCGAACGCAACTATCTGAGTATCGGCCAAGTCGTCAACCTACTTCGAGGCGCATACCCCGATCTTTCGAACTCAAAAATTAGATTTCTAGAGGATGAGGGGCTCATTACCCCTCATCGTACGCCTAAGGGATACCGTCAGTACTCCAAGGAGGACGTTGATCGCCTAGAGGTCATTCTGCACTTGCAGAAGACTCGCTACATGCCGCTCAACGTGATTAAGCAGCGCTTGGAAAACGCCACGGACCTGTCAACGCTCGCCTACGAGGTGGGC
>JAXJLC010000135.1:0-5338 GCA_036297365.1 Collinsella sp. | reverse complement strand
GGACACCCTCACCATTGCCGAGCGCGTAGTCGAGCGCCTTTCCGAGCGCATCGACGTCGTTACCACCACCGTGGGCGAGGCCGCAAAGCTGGCGCCCAAACGCATCGAGATCCCCGGCCACATCGAACACCGCGCCTCGACCTCTCGCTAGCCGCTCGTTCGCAACTGCCTGTTCGCGCACGTTTTTTGAGCGCTTGATACGCTTTAACCCTGCGGAAACATTTTTCTGCGATAGTATCTGCGATATAGACCAGTCGAAACCCGCCCGAAAGAAAGGGGAGCGACATGAACCAGCAGAACATCGATTACGTACTCCGCTCCGTAGAGCAGCGTGACATCCGCTTTGTGCGTCTGTGGTTTGTCGACATTCTCGGCCGCCTCAAGAACTTTGCCATTAGCCCCGAGGACCTCGAGGTCGCTTTTGAGGAGGGTATTGGCTTTGACGGCTCCGCCATCGAGGGCTTTGCCACGCCCGAGGAAGCCGACATGCTGGCGTTTCCCGATGCTTCGACCTTCCAGATTCTGCCGTGGCGCCCGAGCCACAACGGCGTCGCCCGCGTGTTCTGCGACGTGTGCACTCCCGATCGCAAGCCGTTTGCCGGCGACCCGCGCGATGCCCTGCGCCGCATGTTCCGCAAGGCCGAGAAGGCCGGCTATCTGCTCAACGTGGGCGCCGAGCTGGAGTATTACTACTTCCCCGACGAGCACACCCCCGAGCCGCTCGACAACGTGGGCTACTTCGATCTTTCGGTGAGCGATGCCGCTCGCGACCTGCGCCGCAACACGGTCCTCACGCTCGAGAAGATGTCTGTGCCCGTGGAGTACACCTTCCACGCCGCCGGTCGCTCACAGCACGGCATGAGCCTGCGCCACGCCGAGGCCCTGAGCATGTCCGACGCCATCACCACGGCCAAACTCATCATTAAGCAGCAGGCCTACGAGAGCGGTTGCCACGCATCCTTTATGCCCAAGCCGTTGGCGGGCGAGGACGGCAGCGCTATGTTCCTGTGCCAGTCGCTATTCGACCACGACGGCAACAACGTCTTTTGGGGCGAGGACGACGAGAAGTACCACCTCTCCGACGTCGCCAAACACTACATGGCCGGCATCCTGGCGCATGCCCGCGAGATCAGCGCCATCACCAACCCCACGGTCAACTCGTACAAGCGCATCACCACGGGCGGCGACTCCGTGCCGCAGTACGCCACGTGGGGCCTGCGCAACCGCGCGAGTATGGTCCGCATCCCGGTCTACAAGCCCGGCAAGCAGCTGTCCACGCGCATCGAGCTTCGTAGCCCCGACCCCATGGCCAACCCGTACCTGGTCAACGCCGTCACGCTGGCGGCTGGTCTCGACGGCATCGAGCGCAAGCTGGAGCTCCCGCCCGAGGCCACGGCCGAGACGCTCAAGCTCTCCGACCGTCAGATGGTCGAGGCCGGCTACACGCCGCTGCCGCGTTCGCTCAAAGAGGCGCTCGACGTGTTTGAGGACTCGCAGTTTATGAAGGATGCCCTCGGCGAGCACATCCACAGCTTCTTCCTCAAAAAGAAGCGCGACGAGTGGCATAAGTTTGAGTCTACGATCACCGAGTGGGAGATCAAGCACTACCTGGCGAACTCCTAATCGCGCTGGCTTGTTCCAGTACGATTGAGCTCATTTCTTTGGAGGCCGATATGTCCGAAAAGAGTGCCCTGTTCATGGCGCGCACGACGCGCTTCCACGAGTTTGCCCGCAGCTTGACGACCACCCTGGGTGTCGAGGTGAGCCTGGCCACTCCCGATTCGCCGACTGCGGCGCACGACTTTGACCTGCTGATCCTCGATTCCGATGGCATCCGCAGCGACCGCATCGATCAGATTGCCAAGTGGCTCGACGACCGCGGCGGCGTCCCCATGCTGGTGATCGTCGACGACGAGGCGCTCGGTACCTTGCGCCTGCCCAATCACGCGCATGCCGACTTTGTATGCCCCACGGCGACGCCTAACGAGCTCAAGGCTCGCGCGCAGCGCCTGATGGGCGAGGAGGAGACCGTCGCCGCCGACGATGTGCTCAACATCGATAACCTCGAGATCAACTTGGCCACCTACCAGGTGACGCTCGATGGTGAGCCCATCGACCTGACGCTGATGGAGTACTCGCTGCTGAGCTTTTTGGCGACGCACCCCAACCGTGCCTACAGCCGCGAGGTGCTGCTGCACCGTGTGTGGGGCTTTGAGTACTGCGGCGGCACGCGCACCGTTGACGTGCACATTCGACGCATCCGCTCCAAGGTGGGCCCGCAGATCGCGGCGCACATCACCACCGTCCGCGGCGTGGGCTATCTGTTTAAGGACTAGATTTCCACCACAAAGGGGACAGGCACCTTTGTGGTGGTTTTGACGCGGGTGCGGGTTCCTCTCGAATCTGCAGCAGAACTTAAGCCTTCCTAAAAGATTGCGTTCTCATACACGTTCGCCCGCATATTGGGGTACAACTCAACGTGAACAATGATGGCCCGCCACATGTTTGGCGGGCCTTTGGTTATTTGACGAAAGGATCGCAGCCATGAGCGAGAACGATTCCCAGCGTCCCCAGGATGCGGGCAACGCTGGCGAGACCCAGCAGCAGCCGCGTGTGCAGGTGGAGTCGACGCCTGCCGACGGCAACATTCCCTACGTGCAGGCCTACGACACGCAGACCGGTAAGCCGCTGGGCAGCCAGCAGGTCGTGAACAAGCACACGGTGGTCAAGACCAAGACCAAAAAGCTGCCGATCTTTATTACGGCGCTTGCCGGCTGTGCGTGCGGCGCTCTGCTGGTCATCGCGCTCATTATGAGCGGCACGCTCAACATTGGCGGCGGAAAGAATGCCGTGACGGCGGGTGCCTCGGGTTCGTCGACGCAAAAGATTACGATCGACTCCGAGGACACCACACTTGCCGAGGCCGTTTCTGCCAAGGCCCTGCCCTCCGTCGTTTCCATCACCGCCACTTCGAGCGGCAGCCAGAATGGCTCGCTTTCGCAGTCTGCCGGTGAGTCGGACAGCTCGGGCAGCGTCGGTTCGGGCGTGGTGCTCGATACCGAGGGCCACATCCTCACCAACAACCACGTGGTCGATGGCTATGACCAGTACGTGGTGACCATGGACGACGGCACCACCTACGAGGCCGAGTTCGTGGGCAGCGATGCTTCGAGCGACCTGGCCGTCATCAAGCTCAAGGACGCCGACGCCTCCAAGCTTACGCCGATCGAGATCGGTGACTCCTCCAAGCTCAACGTGGGCGAGTGGGTTATGGCCATCGGTTCGCCGTTCGGCAACGAGCAGTCTGTCTCCACGGGCATTGTGTCGGCGCTGTATCGCTCCACGGCCATGAGTTCTACCAGCGGTAACACCATCTATGCCAACATGATCCAGACCGATGCCGCCATCAACCCGGGCAACTCCGGTGGCGCGCTCGTCAACGACAACGGCGAGCTCGTGGGTATCAATTCGCTCATCGAGAGCTACTCGGGCTCCAGCTCGGGCGTTGGCTTTGCTATTCCCGTTAACTACGCCAAGAACATTGCCGACCAGATCATCGGCGGTAAGACGCCGGTGCACCCGTACCTGGGCGCCACGCTTTCGAGCGTCAATGCGCTTAACGCCCGCACTAACAAGCTGAGCACCGACAGCGGCGCGTATGTGGCGAGCGTCGTCGAGGACGGTCCTGCTGCCAAGGCCGGCATCCAGGAGGGTGACGTCATCACCAAGCTGGGTGACGACGAGATTACGAGCGCCGATGGCCTGATTATCGCGCTGCGCAGCCACGAGGTGGGCGAGAAGGTCGAGATTACGCTCGTGCGCGGCAAGGAAGAGAAAAAGGTCACCGTCGAGCTGGGCTCCGATGAGAAGCTGCAGAACCAGCAGCAGGACGACAGCGCGACCGACACCGGCAACGGCGGTATTACCGATGAGCAGCTGCGCCAGTATCTGGAGGAGCTGCTGGGCCAGCAGGGCTACGGTCAGGGTTTCTAACGAGCCGTTTCGCACATACCAATGCCAGAGGGGCTGTTCCGCCAACGCGGGGCAGCCCCTCTTTTCTTATTGATCCGTTGGGGACGGAGGAAACGGATCATTTAGAGCTGATAAGAGCATGGTTTGATTGCGCGATCCACCCCGGTCTGGTGGCTGCCGATTCGGTGCGGTTCGAAAGGGCTATTCGGCCCCATGGTGACCGGTGGTACTCTTGTATCCGTTTGAAATCGAGCGAAGGAGTGCCGCTATGGAGCAATCGAGCCTGTTTGGTGACGGCGTGGACATCGATACCGAAACGCCCACGACCGCGGAAGCCGCCGCACCGACCGATGCCCGTGCCCAGGCGGCAGCGCGTGCGGCCGAGCTGCGCCACGAGCTCGATTACCACGCCTATCGCTACTACATGCTCGATGCGCCCGAGATTACGGACGCCGCCTTTGACAAAATGCTCGTTGAGCTGCAGGAAATCGAGGCCAACTACCCCGACCTGGTGACACCCGACAGCTACACCCAGCGTGTGGGCGGCTACGTGAGCGAGCAGTTTACGCCGGTCACGCACATGGCACGCATGTATTCCATGGACGACGCCATGGATCTGGACGAACTCGACGCGTGGCTCCAGCGCACCGAGGATGCGCTCGGTGCCGGTAGCGTCACCTATACCTGCGAGCTTAAGATCGACGGTCTGGGCGTGGCGCTTACTTACCAAAACGGCGCCTTCGTACGCGCGGCCACACGTGGCGATGGCACCACGGGCGAGGACGTGTCGCTCAACGTCCGTACCATCAAGGATGTGCCCATGCACCTGTCCGAGCCGGCGCTCGCCCACATGGGCGCCGACCGCGAGCGCTCCATTGAGGTGCGCGGCGAGGTCTATATGCCCAAGGGCAGCTTTGTTCGTCTGAACGACGAGGCCGATGCCGAGGGACGCGACCCCTTCGCCAACCCGCGCAACGCCGCCGCCGGCAGCCTGCGCCAAAAGGACCCCAAGGTCACAGCGCGCCGCGACCTGGCCACCTTTATCTATGCCATCGCCGATACCGACCCGTTGCACGTCCACAGCCAGCGTGAGTTTCTCGATTGGCTGCGTAGCGCCGGCTTTAGCGTCAACCCCAACGTGGCACGCTGCGCCACGCCGGCCGAGGTCCACGAGTTCTGCGCCCAGGCCCTCGAGCACCGCGGCGACTTGGACTACGACATCGACGGCGTGGTCGTAAAGGTCGACAGCTTCCAGCAGCAGCTCGACCTGGGCTTTACCGCCCGCGCGCCGCGCTGGGCCATTGCCTTTAAGTTTCCGCCCGAGGAAAAGCAGACCGTCCTGCGCGAAATTCGCATCCAGGTGGGC
>JAXJLC010000134.1:0-5281 GCA_036297365.1 Collinsella sp. | reverse complement strand
CACCAATGCGCAGTACAACCCCGCAGCGGGCGGCATGATCGCGGCTCTCATCGCTGGTGCGTTTTTCGCCTGGATGGAGCGTCAGATTCGCAAGGTCATGCCCAACGCGCTCGATACGTTCCTGTCCCCGCTGCTGGTGCTCATCATCGGCGCCTTTGCTCTGATGCTTGTCATCCAGCCGGTTGGCGCTTGGCTGACGACCGCGATCTTTAGCGTCCTCACCTTTATCTTCGAGAAGCTGGGCGTCCTGGGCGGCTATATCCTGTCGGCAGGCTTCTTGCCGCTGGTGTCCGTCGGCCTGCATCAGGCGCTCACGCCGATCCACGCTATGCTCAACGATCCCGACGGCGCTACCAAGGGCATCAATTACCTGCTGCCCATCCTTATGATGGCTGGCGGCGGCCAGGTCGGTGCCGGTTTGGCGCTGTACTTTAAGACCAAGAACGCCAAGCTCAAGAAGTATGTCGCCGAGTCCATCCCCGTTGGCATCCTGGGCGTGGGCGAGCCTCTGATGTATGCCGTTACGCTGCCGCTCGTTCGTCCGTTTGTGACGGCCTGCCTGGGTGCCGGATTTGGCGGCGCGCTCGCGGCGCTGCTTCACATCGGCACGGTTTCTCAGGGCGTTTCCGGTCTGTTTGGCCTGCTGATCGTCGTTCCTGGCCAGCAGCTTGGCTACGTTGCCGCTATGCTGCTTGCCTATGCCGCCGGCTTTGTCCTGACGTGGTTCTTTGGCGTCGACGAGCAGAAGATCAACGAGTTTTTTGGCGAGTAGCCTGATGCTGCGTGCCATGTCATTCGAACGTCTTGACGTGCCGCAGATCTCTTGATGCTATGGTTGTGCCGGCGGGGCTAACTGCTCCGCCGGCCTTTTTTAAAGGAGCGTTGAAGCGTGAAAACGGGTATTTCGATTTATCTTTCTAGCCCTCTGCAGGATATTGAGCGGACGATTGAGCGTGGTGCCGCGGCGGGTGCGCGCTATGCGTTTACCTCGCTGCATATTCCCGAGGATGGGGGAGCGGCATATGCCGATAAGGTCCGTCATGTGCTGTCGCTGCTTTCCGCCCGCGGCATTGCGCTCATTGCCGATGTGGGGCCGCGCACGTGCGATTTGCTCGGGCTTGAGCGTATCGAGGATTTGCGTGACCTGGGGCTCGAATACCTTCGTTTGGACTATGGCTTTAGCGCCCAGCGGGTCGCGGAGTTGTCCGGTGTATTTCACATTGTGGTCAATGCATCGACGGTGAGTTCTGATGAAATCGCATCGTGGCGAGAAGCCGGTGCCGATGTGACTCGTTTTGCCGCCTGCCACAATTTTTATCCCAAGCCTTATACCGGTTTAGCTCTGGAAGACATTGCTCGGACGAATCTTCGTCTTGCGGCGCTTGGCTTCGAAATCATGGCTTTTGTGCCGGGTGATGCCAACGTTCGCGGGCCGGTATTCGAAGGACTGCCGACGGTTGAGGAGCAGCGCGGTCGCGCGTCAAAGGTTGCCCTCAACATGCTTGAGCTTGCACATGGCGCCGATTGCGACATTGTGTTGGTCGGCGACCCCGATCTTTCCGATGCGGGCTGGGCGCAGTTTGCTCAAGTTTCCGCCGGATACGTGGATTTGCAATGCGAGCTTGACCCCGGCTATGCCTATGTGCGCGGGCAGATTCATCACGACCGGCCCGATTCGAGTACCCTCATCTTTAGGTCTCAGGAGTCGCGCACGACGCTTAAGCCGGATTCCGTGCCGACGGATACCGGTGCCGGCCTGCCGCGAAAGACGGGGTCGATCGCTGTGAGCAATAGCGGCTATGGGCGCTACGAAGGCGAGCTTGAGATTGCGCGGGTCGATCTTCCCGGTGACAAGCGCATGAACGTTGCGGGCCATATCACGCCCGAGGCAATGGAGCTGCTGCCGTTCATCAAACGCGGATTCGGGGTACGGTTCGTTTAGCGTGTGACCCGTGGGCTACAATTGGCCCATCATGCTAAGGCGCCTCGTATGGTGCGCACCTGCGTTGGCCGATCTATATTCGGAGGATTCCCATGACCGTACTGTTTGTTGAATATCCCAAGTGCTCGACCTGTAAAAAGGCCAAGGCATGGCTGGACGAACATGGGGTTGAGTATATCGACCGCGATATCGTTACGGACAATCCCACGGCCGATGAACTTGCGACCTGGATTGCTCGTTCGGGGCTGCCGCTGCGACGCTTCTTTAACTCGTCGGGCATGAAATATCGAGAGCTGGGCCTGAAGGCTCGCCTGGATGCAGGTATGACGGACCAGGAATGCTGCGAGCTGCTGGCGACTGACGGCATGCTGGTTAAGCGCCCGCTGCTGGTGGGCGACGACTTTGCGATCCCCGGCTTTAGGGAAGCGGCTTGGACCGAGGCGTTGCTGTAGCGGCTGCGGAAAGTGCGTCCCGTTTCGAGCGTTGATTCCGGGATGTGCTTTCCGGTTGAGCGCTCTATCGGAAATGACATCCCGTTTCGAGCGCTGATTCTGGGACACGGTTTCCGGTTGAGGGCTCTACGGGAAAGTGGGGACCAGTTTGAGCTTGAAATCTGGGACGCACTTTCCGCCGGCGGGCCTGCCCCAGTCAGTCCTCCAGCTGCGCCCATTCGTGTGGGTCGTAGGTCTTTGTGTGCTTGTCGGGCGTGTCGCTCCAGTACTCTTCGTCCATAAAGGGCAGGTATGCCTGAATGCCGGGGCAGATAAACGGAATCCGCTGCCGCTGCAGGCGCTCGCGCTGCCGCCGCTCCAGGTTCGTCTCGGATATGACGGTCGGCATGCCGGACAGCTCGACGAGGCTTGCCTGGATGCGCTTGAGGTCGGGGAGCGCCGCATGCCATGACGTCCGCATGATCAAAAATGAGGTGCGGCGGTAGTTTGCCTGCATCACCGTGATGGCGGGGCGCAGTGTGGGATGGATTTTGTCCCGTTCGGGCCAAAGGTCAGCAGTAATCTCGAGGCCCAGGGTCTCCCATAGGTAATCAAGCTCTTCGTCCATGGCGCCTCGATATCTACGCGATCATTGATACTTCGATTGTGTTGCCTGGTGCTATCGTTTTCGCGGTAGAATCTGCCAACGGTTGACGGCTACCGCTCGCGGCGTTTTGCCCTTCGTGTACAGCGGTCGGCTTCACAGGTCCTTCACGTGTTGGACGAAATTAGGCCAATTTGGCCGAATTTCAAAAAAGTCAAAATTGGGGCTTGCGTCATGGCGGGACTTCCCGTATATTTCTTTCTTGCGCAAAGGCACAGCCGAGCGCAGCAATGCAGTCATTGGGATGTCGTCTAATGGCAGGACAGCGGATTCTGGTTCCGTCAATGGGGGTTCGACTCCCTCCATCCCAGCCATTGCATTTGCTACATATGGCCCGTTCGTCTAGCGGTTTAGGACGCCGCCCTCTCAAGGCGGAGATCACCAGTTCGAATCTGGTACGGGCTACCAACAAATGATTGCCCGGGCCTCGCAAGAGACCCGGGTTTTGTGTATCGACCGTATATACGGCGTCTGCCGTGTTTCGCTCAGATCGAGGAGTAGCCATGGATCTGCCCATCAGCTTGCAAGACATCACGTATGCCGAGAACTATCTGGCGCAGGGCGACCTGGCTACGGCGACGCCGCTGCTGGAGCGTCTGGTGGAGCTCGCCGAGGAGTATATCGACGCTGAGTGCAAGACGGAGGAGAAGCGCCAATACTTTAGCTTCGATAGCAAGTTTGAGCGCTTGGCCTATCGCCGCGTGGAGAAGGATCCGCGCGAGCTCGTGCAGGTCGAGGTGCCGTTTGACCGCCTGTACTCTGACATGGCGTTTGCCTACATTCGCCAGCAGGATTATGTGAGCGCTCGTAATGCCCTGATGCAGGCTGTGCGTTGGGACCCCATGAACTGCAACTATCGCTTGGACCTGGCCGAGCTGTTCCGTGCACTCGAGGACAAGCAGGAATGGGCATCGCTCTCGTTTTCGGTACTGGAGCGTGCGAGCGACGGCAAGTGCGCCGCCCGCGCCTATTCCAACCTGGGCCAGTACTTCTTGGAGCCCGAGACCGAGAATGTCTCGGCCGCCGTGGGTTGCGCGCGTCTAGCACTGCGCTTAGCGCCCAACGATGCACACACGACGCGCCTGCTCAACAAGATTCATACCACCTATCCGGATGCCGCCGAGGAGAGCGACGAGCACGTGATGGGTGAACTGGCCCTGCAAGGCGTGCCGACCTCGCCTTCGGCCGAGATTGCCATCTGCCTGATTATGTGCGCGACCGATGCTGCAAGCGACGGCGACAAGCAGGAGGCGACGCGCCTGACAGTGCGTGCTCGCGACCTTGTGGGCGAGGAGGCCTGCGCGGCGATTATCAAACTGGTGCGCGAGAGCGACGCCGAGCTCAATGCTGAGCGCAAGGCAAAGCGCGAGGCCGCGGGCTCAAACGCCGATGGAGCCAAGGAGGCCGGCGATGCCCAGTAAGCGCGAGCGCAAGCTCATCTCCAAGAATCGCTCGGCACACCATGAGTATTTTATCGATGAGACCTTTGAGTGCGGCATTGAGCTGAGTGGCACCGAGGTCAAGTCGATTCGCGAGCGCGCGTGCCAGATCACCGACACCTTTGCACTGATTCGTGGCGGCGAGTGCTGGCTCGTGGGCCTGCATATTCACCCTTATAGCCATGGTGGCGTGTGGAACCGCGACCCTGATCGCCGCCGTCGTCTGCTGCTTCACCGCAAGGAGATTGACTTTCTCGACGGTAAGCTACGTAATCGCGGCTATGCGCTGGTGCCGTTGGAGCTGTACTTTAATACCGACGGCCGCGTAAAGCTGCTGCTGGGCCTAGGCCGCGGCAAGAAGCTTTACGACAAGCGCGAGGATATGGCCAAGCGCGATGTCCAGCGCGAAATTGACCGCGCGCTTAAGGAGCGTAATCGCTGACCACCTTTCATAAGTTGCGGTGGAATACGAACTGTTTTGCCTGTTTGAGGGGCTATTCAGTCCCTATTTCACCGCAACTGCGGGCGTCTTATCTTGCTTGCTGTTCTGACACATATGTCTCAAAGGCGGCGTCCGTTATGGGCGCCGCCTTTTTTGTGGGTACATACATCCATGAGGTACCAACCCGGGTTAGGGGAGTGATCGTTATGGACAAAACTGCGTTCTTTACCATGCCGAGCGGCCTGTATGTGGTGAGTGCGGCGGCAGACGGGCTGCGCGCCGGCTGCGTCATCAACACTGCGGTGCAGGTGACGTCCATGCCGCCGCGCATTTCGGTTGCCGTGAACAAGGACAACGTCACCT
>JAXJLC010000133.1:0-4251 GCA_036297365.1 Collinsella sp. | reverse complement strand
GCAATGTTTCGACCGCGCCGTTACTTGTCGGAGGCTACTTTCTTGGCAGTCGACTTCTTCGCGGTCGTCTTCTTGGCGGCAGTGGCTTTCTTAGCCGTGGCCTTCTTTCCCGCCGTCGTCTTCTTGGCCGTGCTCGCCTTAGTCGTGGTCTTGCGGCCGCGGGCGGGCTTCTTCTCCTTAGTCGGACAGTCCATGTTGACGCAGATACGCCACGGACCGCGCGCCGTGTTGACCACCACGATGGGAGCGCCGCACTCGGGGCAGGTCTCACCCGTCGCCTCGAGCTTGCCACGCGCCGGTAGAGGATAGCTCACGCCGCAGTCATCGTAGTTGGTGCAGCGGATAAAGCGCTTGCCGCTCTTCTCGCTCTTGTGCGCGATCAGGTCGCCATGGCGTCCGGCCTCGGCGCACACCTTGCACTCGCCCACCTTAAGGTCGGGTTCGTAGTTGGTGGGGCACGTGGGGTTCACGCAAATCTCGAAGGCCTTCTGGCGGAACGGCTGGCACTTAATGCGCGGCGCGCCGCACTCGGGGCACACGGCCGCCTCGCCCTCGAGCGGGCTTACCTTGACGCCGCTCGGCACCGGATAGGTCACGTCGCAGTCGGGCCAGCCCATGCAGCCAATGAAGCTGCCGCGGGTCTTGGCGCTCGTCTTCATAACCAGGTCCTTGCCGCACTTGGGGCAGGCGCCCACGCGCGCATCGGCTGTGACGGCGTCGCTGATGGCGTCGCCCAGCTCCTGCGTGTGCTTGAGCAGCTCGTCGAGCACGCCGGCCAGCAGCGCGCGCGAGTGCGTCACAACATGCTCTTCGGTGTCCTCGCCGCGCTCCACACGGGTCATATCGCCATCGAGCTCGCTGGTCATATCGGGGCTCGTGATGCGCGGGGCAAACTGCGTCAGCGCGTCGATGATGGCGATGCCTAGCTGGCTCGGCTCAACGGGATCATTTTTGAGATAGCGCACGGCGTACAGACGCTCGATGATGCTCGCGCGCGTGGACTTGGTACCCAGGCCGCGCTTTTCCATCTCCTGAACGAGCTTGCCCTGGCTATAGCGCGCGGGCGGCTCGGTCTGCTTGGCCTCGAGCTTAATGTCGAACACGTCGACCGTATCGCCCTGCTCCAGCGGCGGCATCTGCTCGTCGCGCTTAAGGCCGTACGGATAGGCCTCGCGGAAGCCAGGGGTCACGAGCACGTCGCCCGAGGCCACGAACGGCTCGCCGTTGACGTCGAGCTCGAGCTTGGTGTTCTCGATGGTCGCGGGACCCATAAGCGTTGCCAGGAAGCGACGGGCGATGAGATCGTAGAGCTTGCGCTGACCGCCATCGAGCGTGGACGGATCGCCCTCGCCCGTGGGATAGATAGGCGGGTGGTCGGTGGTCTCGACCTTGCCGCGCGTGGGCTTCATGGGACCGGCGAGCACCTTTTTGCACACGGGCGCCAGCGCCGGGTTGATCTTTGCCAGGTCGCTCACCACGGCGCCCAGATCGAGCGTCGCAGGGTACACGGTGTTGTCGACACGCGGGTAGCTGATAAGGCCCGCCATGTAGAGGGACTCGGCGATGCGCATCGTACGCGCAGGCGAGATGCCCTCGGCCGCGGCGGCAGCCTGCAGCGAGGTGGTCGCAAACGGCGTGGGCGGCTGCTGCTTGCGCGAGCGTTTGGTCACCGCGGCGACGGTTGCCGTCGTAACGCCGTCGACATGGCCGTACGCCGTCTCGGCAGCATCCTTGTCGGTAAAACGCGCCGTCTTGTGCGCGATCTTAAAGCGGTCGTCCTCGGCAGCGCCCTGCGCGGCACCCATGCCGCGAATCTGCCAATAGTCCTCGGGCACAAACGCCATGCGCTCGCGCTCGCGCTCGACCACCAGGGCGAGCGTCGGCGTCTGCACGCGGCCGGCGGAGCGACGTTACCAAAGCCGCCAAACTTGGCGAGCGTCAGGTAACGCGTGAGCACCGCGCCCCAAATGAGGTCGATGTGTTGGCGACTCTCGCCGGCGTCGGCCAGATTCTGGTCGAGCGAGACGAGATTATCGAAGGCGTGCGTAATCTCGGCCTTGGTAAACGAAGAGTATTGGGCGCGGGCAACCGGCAAGTCCGGCGCAACCTCGCGCACCTTGTTGAGAGCGTCCGAGCCGATCAGCTCGCCCTCGCGGTCGAAGTCCGTGGCGATGATGACGCTGTCAGACTTCTTGGCAAGGTTCTTGAGCGAGCGAATGAGCTCCTTCTCGGCCGGCAGCTTAATGACGGGCGCCCAGGTGAGGTAAGGCAGGCTCTCGAGCTTCCAGCCCTTGATGGAGATGCCATCGGCAAGGAACGGCTTACGCTTGGTGTCATAGGGCGGACGCGCCAGGCCATCGGGCATATCGGCCGGCAACATCTCACCGTCCTCGGTCACCGAATACCAACCCAGCTTTTTATCGAACAGCACGCTGTCGCAAAAATCGGGCGCAAGGATGTGACCGGCAAGGCCGATGGTCACGCACTCCTCGCCCTTCCACTCAAAACGGTAGATGGCGGTGTTGTACACCTTGTCCTTTTTAGGCTTACCCGTGGACAGCCGCTCGGCGATCTGACGCGCGGCGTCGTTTTTCTCGGCGATGATGAGCTTCAAAAGAGGCTCCTATCTCATGTCTCTGCGGCTACGCCCGCCCGTATGGCGGCCGACTTACGCCCTTGCTTGCTCAATCTGCCCGATGAGCCAATCGCACCAGGCATCCATGCCCTCGCCCTTGCGCGCGCTCACGGCAAACCGCGGCGCCTGCGGATTGAGGTCATCGAGTGTCTTAGTATACCTATCCATGTCAAAATCGAAAGCCGGAGCCACGTCGACCTTGTTGAGCAGCTGCGCGCCGGCATGTTGGAAGATGCCCGGGTACTTGATGGGCTTGTCGTCGCCCTCGGGTACCGAGAGAATCATGATGGACAGGTTCTCGCCCAGGTCAAAGTCGACCGGACAGACCAAGTTGCCCACGTTTTCGATAAAGATGACATCGATGTTTTGAAGGCCTACCGCCTGGTCGAACGCGTCAACGGCCTCCATGATCATGTTGCCCTCGAGGTGGCACAGGCCACCCGTGTTGATCTGGATGGCGGGCATGCCGGCTTCCTTCATGGTGATGGCGTCGACGTCCGAGGCGATATCGCCCTCGATGACGGCACAGTGCAGGCCGGCCTTGTCGCGCAGGCGCTCGTTGGTGCCCAGAATCGTGGTGGTCTTGCCCGAGCCGGGGCTCGACAGCACATTGATCACATAGGTGTTTGTCTCATGAAATCGCTGACGCAGCTGATCTGCCAGGCGCTCGTTGCGCGACAGAATCGGCGACGCGATATTAATCGTTTTCTCGGCCATATTCGGCACTCCTTACTTCTGCCCCTTTATACCCCGTCCCCAGATGGCTGATGGGCTAATCGTCGGGGGTTTCGATTTCGATACTCGCGATGTCGAGCTCGCGGCCGTGCAACAGGCGCACGTTGGCGCCGCCACATTGGGGGCAGCGGCAATGGAAGCGATCGTGGTCGAAAACCTCGCCGCAGTCCAGGCACTCGCTTTGTGGATGGACCTCCTCCACGGCAAGCTCGCAGCCTTGCGTGAGCGGATCCTCGTCGCGAAACGTCTCCCACGCAAAGTCGAGCGCCTCGCGCACAACTTCGGCCATATCCCCGATACGCAGCGTTACCAAAACGGCGCGCGAGGCCCCCGCCCCACGCGCCGCGCGAATCACTGTATCGAGTATGCCGTTGACAATGCCAACCTCGTGCATACCGATTTACTCCTCGTCGTCCTCATCGTCCGAGAACAGGTCCAGACGACTCACGAACAAGCCCTCCTTGCCCTCGCGCGCGGTAATGACCACACGGGCGATGGCGAGCGAAATCTCGTAGAGCGAGAGCAGGGCGCCATACATGAGGCCCAGCGTAACGGGCGAGCCGTCGGGCGTAATCACAGCCGAGCCCACAAGCAGGCCAACGTATACGTAACGCCAGGCGCTGCGGAAGGCCGCGTAGGACACGATATGGAAGACGGACAGGTAAAAGATGATGAGCGGCAGCTCAAACGCCACGCCAAAGCCGATCATAAAGAGCAGCTCCATGTTGACGTAGTTCTCCAGGTCGGGCAGTGCCGTGGCAACGGCCGAGGTCTCGCCGATGAGCCACTCAAAGCCCGCAGGGATGATGATGAAGTAGCAAAAGATTGCGCCCAGGAAGAACAGCACCGTCGAGGCGAGCACCGTGGGCACGACCCACTTG
>JAXJLC010000132.1:0-4237 GCA_036297365.1 Collinsella sp. | reverse complement strand
GTCTTGATAGCCTTGACCAGCAGCGTGTGATACAGGTCGGAGGGATCGTCGCATAGGCCGTTGTCGACCAGAATCTGCTCGGTAGCGCAGAGCTTGAGGTAAGCGCGGGTCTCCTCGGTGCCGTACTGAGGGGCGACATTGGAGGCCGTCACGTGAGCCGGAATGTGTTCGAGCAGCGTTGCGTCATCCAGATAGTCGGCGTTGTGCTCCTTCAGGCCCACGCCGTAGCGCTTAGCCATGTCGGCGAGCTCGCGGGCATTCTTAAAGTTGTAATGACCGACCTGCTCGGTCCAACGGGTGAGTGTGCCGGTCTGGCCGACGATAAAGGTGGGCATGGGGCAGCCGCGCTTCTCAAGCTCGGGCTGCAGCTGAGAAATGAACTCCTCGTACTTATCGGTAGAGGTCAAGCCGCCATTGGTCTCCTCGGTACCGACCTCATAGGCAACCTCGGGCAGGTTATGCTCGCGACGGTACTGCTCAAGGTAGTCGATAAGATCGATCGTGCGGCGAAGCACCACGTCGAGCGGAATAACCTTGCCGATCTGATAGGGATCCTTGGTGGGGTCGACCATCAGCAGGTCAAAGCCTGCCTCCATGTCGGCGACGAAGGACTTGCGGGCGAGCTCCATGGCCTCGTCCTCGGGCAGGTGGGCGTTACGCTCCTCGTCGCGCTGCCACGGACCGCCGTGATCGCGGCACAGGTAGTACGGACCGGTGTAACCCACCTCGTCGGCGACCTTCTTGATGTCGGTGGCAAAGCGCGTCTGGTCCCAACCGTTGACGTAGCCGGCGCCCATCTCGTCCATATCGACCTGGTTGCGGCTGGCGATAAACATGGGCGGGAAATCCTCGTCCTTGGCAAGCTCGAACACGGCCTGAATCAGATTGGGGCTCATGGGACCAATGCCGACCATGGTTGCGTGATCGCCGCTATCCTGCAGCTTGAGCATGCCCTGAACGGCCTGGCGGATGGTGAGGTTGGACATTTTGTTCTCCTTCTCCAGAGGATTTTTGACAAAAGTTCCCTGGGACCCAGATGTGGGCCCTATCAGTACGGATGGATTTTGTTGTGTAGGGGCGGTTGTGCGGAGTCAAATCCATCCCTCCGCACAACCGGAGTCCTTAAAGGTTTACTTGGCCTGCTTATCGAGCGTGGGCTTCATGGCAATCAGGATTGCAGCGGCGACCACGGCGCCAATCACGATGTCCAGGCAGAACAGCGCGACGTTGTTGGTGGCAAGGGCGACGATAAAGCCACCGTGCGGGACGTAGCAGTCGATACCCTGGAAGGCGGCAAGCGCCGCACCCACGGCAGAGCCGATGCAAATGCCGGGAAGGGTGTGACCGAGGTCCTTGACCGCAAAGGGGATAGCGCCCTCGGTAATACCGATGCAGCCCATGAACAGCGCGGAGATGCCCATCTGACGGTCGGCGTCATCGAACTTGTTCTTGGCGATGAGCGCAGCGAGGCCACAGGCGATCGGGGGAACGGCGACGGCGACGCGGAACATACCATTAGGACCGTAGATACCGGAGGCCATGATGGCCATGGTGAAGGTCGAGGCGGTCTTGTTGATGGGGCCACCCATATCGAAGGCGGTCATAACGCCAATGACCAGACCCAGGACAACTGCGGAACCGCCCTGCAGGCTGCCGAGCGCGCCGGTGAGCCAGTCCATCACAAAGCCAAGCGGCGTGGCCAGGATGTAGATATAGGCCATGCCCAGGACAAGCGAGGTCAGAATCGGGATGATCAGGATGGGCATGATGGTCTGGATGGTGTTGTTGACCTTCCAGGTCTTCATCCAGCGGACAAAGTAGCCGCAGATGACCGCCATGATCATGGCACCCAAGAAGCCGGTCGAAACGCTGTTGCCGTTAGGGGTAACGACCGCGTTGTTGACCAGGTAGCCCAGGACAAAACCGGGGGCGAGCGCGGGCTTGCCGGCCATCGAGTAGGAGATGTATGCCGCAAGCACCGGGATCATCATGGAGATGCCAGCCATGCCGATGGTGTTAAGGCTCACCATCAGCGGGTTGGTGACCTCCATGCCGTTAGCACCGGCGGTACCGGATGCCAACGAGAAGGCGAGAAACACGCCGCCGATAACGACGATGGGGATAAAATAGGAAACGCCGGTATTGAATGCATTGAGCAGCGTCTTACCAGGATCGGCAAAGATAGACTGCTTGGACGCCGGTGTCGGGGCCTGCGGGGCAGCGGAGACGGCCTTCTTCTCTGCCTTGGCCTCGGCCTTGGGCGCGTCAACGGCGCCACCCGTCGCCTTGATGATCCCAACAGCCTGGTCAATAATCTTTACCGGATCGGCGATTACATCCGAGGTGCCGACCTTCAGGAACTTGCCCTCGGCCATCTTCTGCTCAAAACGATCCTCGTTCTCGACACCCACGTCGACGGACTCGAGTACCAGGTCGGCGGAATCCACGTCTTCCTGCGTCAGCTCGTTCTCGATACCCAGACCACCCTGAGCCTCGACTTTGCACTCGATGCCACGGGCGGCGCATTCATCCTGAATCGCCTTCTGAGCCATATACGTGTGGGCGATACCCACGGTACAGGCGGCAACGCCTACGATCTTCATTGCTTCCCTCTTTTCATAGAGTTGCGTGCGCAAGACACCGTTTGCGGAGGCCTCCGGAGCATCCCCTGCCGTTTGGACTTGCTGTCTTTTCGACAAGACCAATATAGGTGCTCGTTTTTCTTAATGCCAGCTTATTTCGGTAAACGCGCAGGTCAGAGCGTTGGTTATGCGATTTAGTTATGCGTTTAACCAAAAATGAATCCTGCGATTTTACCCTCGATTTCAAAAGTCAAGAAGTATTTGATTTTCTCGGTAGACGGCAGATGCGCATGCCGGTCACAAATTTCAACCCCACCCGTATACCGCATTTGTTGCATACTCATATGAAAGGAAAAGGTCGCTCACCGAAGCGCATCCCACACCAAGACTCAAAGTCATCATGTTGGAAAATGCTCATCTGTCGGAAGGAGTCGCTGTGGCAAAACAGCGCGTTACGATCGCAGACGTCGCTCGAGAGGCGGGAACCTCGACGGCAAGCGTCTCGTATTACCTCAACGACAAACGAGAAAAGCTTAGCGAGAAGACGCAGGCAAAGATTGCGCGCGTCATCAAGGAGCTGGGATACGTCCCCAACGCCCAGGCGCAAACACTCACCGGCAAACAGACCCACGTCATCGCCATTATCATTTTGGATAACACCAACAAGTGGGCGGGCCTCGTCCTCAACAGCATGGAGCAGGTCATGCTCCCCGCGGGCTACCAGACGGTCGTTTGCACGAGCAACTTTAACCCCGAAACCGAGCTCATGTATGTCGACAAAATGCTCTCGCTGGGCGTCGATGGCTTTATCATCCAGCACACGGCAAATTTCAAGGCCGTCCATGACCGCATCAAGCGCGCCGGTAAGCCCGTCGTCTTTTTCGATGCGGCCATCTATAGCCCAGGTACCAGCTGGATCAAAACCAACCTTTACGACGGTGTGTACAACGCCACGCAGGCACTCCTCGACGCCGGTTACGAAGATTTCTTTTCCATTGCCGCCAACATGACCGAAATGCGCACCCGCATGGAGCGTTTTCAGGGGTATGCCGAGGCGCTGGCAGCGAACGGACAGCTCTACAAAGCGATTCCCATCGACCACAACAAGCCGTCGGTCGGTGAGCTTACCGAGTACTTTAAATACAAGTTCAACCCCGCCAAGCGAACCCTTATCTTCGTGCAAAATCAGTGGGCACTTCCCCGTGTCTACAAGGCTCTCCAGCCCATGGCCCATCTACTTCCGCAGCAAATCGGTCTTTTGGGACTCAACTGCGAAGACTGGACCAACCTCACCACGCCGACCGTCTCCACGATCATCGAGCCCGTCGACCAGGAAGGCAGAGAGGCGGCCGAGATGCTCCTCGCGCTACTCGATGGCAGCAGCACGCCAGGTGAGCAGCGCATTCTCGAATGTAAACTCAATTGGCTCGGTTCCACCTCGATCTAGCCATACGTCAAATATGAGGCAATTGAATCCGTAGCGTTTGTCCCAAATCTTAAGTATTTGTTCGACAGAACGGCCCCTGCCGGCTCCTGCTAGACTGGTAGATTCCCAACCGTCCATCCAGGAGCCTCCATGTCGCGCAAGTCCGCCTACAAGCAAGCACTTTCCATCGGCACCGCCGTGGTGCTGGGGTTTGCGTTGTTCACAGGGT
>JAXJLC010000131.1:0-3116 GCA_036297365.1 Collinsella sp. | reverse complement strand
GGCTATGAGCTCACGGCGGGGGAGCGCCCGGACCATTTGGTTCTCATGCTCGACACCCATGCCGACAACGAGGGCTCTATGCGTCCGGAAATTTTGCTTTCTGCTGCTGATGTTTTGTTGCAGGGCTTGACCCCGGGCGTGGATGCACCTATTGTTTCCACCGGTATGCAAGACCTCGTGACCATCTGCTCCTACGATGTCGAGCGTCAGAATCAAGCATGCGAGGACGACGAGGGCCGACTCGTCAGCCCCATACCTGTGCGAACTTGTGGATTTGCTCCACATACTCGTTGACGGGGGTATTTTCGCCTGCTACTATATTCGGCTGTTGCACTAACTGATGCATGAAGGGCAAGTAAACATGTACGCAATCGTTAACACGGGCGGCAAGCAGTACAAGGTCGCCACCGACGATGTCATCACCGTCGAGAAGATCGAGGGCAATGAGGGCGACAAGGTCACCCTGCCGGTTATCTTCCTCAACGATGGTAAGAAGATCGTCACCGATCCCGACAAGCTGGCCAAGGCCAAGGTTACCGCTCAGATCGTTGAGCAGTTCAAGGGCGAGAAGCAGCTGGTCTTCAAGTTCCACAAGCGTAAGCGCTATCGTCGTCTGAAGGGTCACCGTCAGCAGCTCACCAAGCTGAAGATCGTGAAGGTCCAGGCTACGTCCCGCGCCAAGAAGGCTGTCAAGGCAGAGGCCGAGGCTGTTGCCGAGGCTCCCGTCGCCGAGTAGATTACACTCGTAACGAAAGAGTAGGTATACACAATGGCACACAAAAAAGGACTCGGTTCCTCCCGTAATGGCCGTGACTCCCGCGGTCAGCGCCTTGGCACGAAGCGCTATGCCGGCCAGACGGTAACCACGGGCACGATTCTCGTCCGTCAGCACGGCACGCACATCCACCCGGGTGAGAACGTTGGCCGTGGTAAGGACGACACGCTGTTCGCGCTGGTCGACGGTACCGTTGAGTTCCACAAGGGTATCAAGCACAGGGTCAGCGTACGCCCGCTCGCGAACGCGTAATTCACCCTTCATAGAGCACATATGTGGGAGGCACTTGAGTTTTAGGATTCAAGGGTCTCCCTCTTTTTTGTAGGAGGCGATTCTGTTGTCACAGTTCACCGATATCAGCCGCATTAACGTGTGCGGCGGCGACGGCGGAGCCGGATGCATGTCGTTTAGGCGCGAGGCATTTGTCCCCAAGGGCGGCCCCGATGGCGGCGACGGCGGTCGTGGCGGCAATGTCGTCATCCAGGCCGATGCTCAGCTGTCTTCGCTGATCGATTACCGCTTTAAGCATCACTTTCGCGCCGAGCGCGGCACGCACGGGCAGGGTGCCCGTCGTAACGGCAAGAGCGGCGAGGACCTGATTCTCAAGGTCCCTATGGGTACCGTGGTGCGCGAGCTCGATCCCGAGACGCAGACCCCGATGTTTGAGATTGCCGACCTGGTGCACGACGGCGAGCGCGTCGTCGTGGCGCCCGGCGGTGCCGGCGGTCTGGGCAACACGCACTTTGTGACGTCGGTGCGTCGCGCTCCGGCCTTTGCCCAGTTGGGCGAACCGGCCGAGGAGCACTGGATCGAGCTCGAGATGAAGCTTATGGCCGATGCCGCGCTCGTGGGCTTTCCCTCCGTGGGTAAGTCATCGCTCATCGCGCGCATGAGTGCCGCCCGTCCCAAGATTGCTGACTACCCGTTTACCACGCTCGTGCCGAACCTCGGCATGGTGCGTGCCGGTGAATATTCTTACGTCGTTGCCGACGTCCCCGGTCTTATCGAAGGCGCGAGCGAGGGTAAGGGCCTGGGTCACCAGTTCCTGCGCCACATTGAGCGTACGGCCCTGATCATGCACGTCGTCGACATGACGGGTGGTTTTGAGGATCGCGATCCGGTCGAGGATTACCACATCATCAACCGCGAGCTCGAGCAGTATGGCGCCGAGCTTTCGGAGCGTCCGCAGATCGTCGTTGCCAACAAGTGCGATGCGCCGGGCACGGCCGACAAGATTGCCGACCTCAAGCGCGCAGCGCTCGACGATGGACATATGTTCTTTGCCGTGTCTGCCGTGACGGGCGCCGGCCTCAACACGCTGATGCTTGCCGTGGGCGAGCAGGTGGCTAAGCTGCGCGCCGAGTTGGCTGTCTCGGATGAGCCGGTCGTTCTGCGCGACGATGAGTGGGAGCGCCGTCGCCTGCAGCGTGAGAAGCGTTTCCGCATTGTTCAGGAAGAGCCCGGTGCCTTCCGCGTGGTCGGTCGTGCCATTGAGCGTATGGTCATCCAGACCGACTGGGAAAACGAGGAAGCCGTCATTTACCTGCAGCATAAGTTTGCGCGTATGGGTGTTGACGACGCGCTCGAGAAGGCCGGTTGCCGTGCGGGCGACGAGGTCCGCATTTGCCAGCGCGCCTTTGACTTTGAGGGCGCCGAGGACTTCTCGGAGTACGAGGAGCTCGAGGATGCTGGCGAGGACGTTGCCGTTGAAGCCATTGACGTGGCCGATGCTGCGGATGAGGGAGTCGAGGTTGTCGATGCGGCGGATGCCGCGGGCGATGCCGAGACCTCGGAGGGCGAGTAAGCCATGTCGCTGCGCGGTGGAATCGGTCTGCCCGAGCTTCCTCTAGAGGACGGGCAGGAGTTTAGGCTCGGCATTATGGGTGGCACCTTTGATCCCATCCATTACGGGCACCTGGTGACCGCCGAGCAGGCGCGCGAGTCGCTCGACTTGGACGCTGTGCTCTTTATGCCGGCGGGCTCTCCTGCCTTTAAGCTTGACAAGCCGGTGACGCCTGCCGAGGACCGTTATGCCATGACGGTCCTCGCCACCGCCGCGAACCCGGCCTTTTTGGCGAGCCGGTTCGAGATCGACCGTCCGGGTGTAACCTATACGGCCGATACGCTTCATGCCCTTCGCGACTTTTACCCGCCGCAGGTAAAGCTCTACTTTATTACGGGCGCCGACGCGATTATCGATATCGTGACCTGGCATGATGCCGAACGAATCGCTGAGCTTGCTACCTTTATTGCGGCAACGCGACCGGGCTTTGATATCGATACGGCGCGTGCCCGAATCAAAGAGTCGGGGCTGCCGTTCGACGTGCGCTATATTCAGATT
>JAXJLC010000130.1:0-4441 GCA_036297365.1 Collinsella sp. | reverse complement strand
GTCTACACCGACTGCATGGGCCGCGGCGACGACGAGCTGGGCCACAAGCTCATGAAGGCCTTTATCTTTGCCGTGACGCAGCAGGAGGAGCTGCCCGCGACCATGCTGTTCTATAACGGCGGCGCCAAGCTCACCGTCGAGGGCTCACCGGTACTCGACGACCTGAAGGGTCTGGCCGAGCAGGGCGTCGAGATCCTTACCTGCGGCACCTGCCTCGACCACTATGGCATTAAGGACCAGCTTGCCGTGGGCGAGGTCACCAACATGTACGTGATCGTGGAGAAGATGGAGCAGGCCGTGCGCGTCGTGCGCCCGTAGCGTATTGGTTGGAGTTGCCATGAGGGAGAAGCGCCCTGCGCTTGTCATCACGTTTCCTACCACGGCGGCCGCCATGGGGTGCGAGACCCTATGCATCGAGCGCGGCCTTCCCGGGCGCACGATTCCCGTGCCCGGGGAGGTCGCTGCCGGCTGCGGTTTGGCATGGAAGGCGTTGCCTGCGGATGAGGAACTGCTGCGCGGCGAGCTTGCCGCGGCGGGCGTTCCCACCGAGGGCTTTACCGTGATCGATATGTGGGAGGTCGTGCGATGATCTACCTGGATAACGCGGCGACGACCATGCACAAGCCGCAGACGGTCATCGATGCCGTGACGCAGGCGATGTGCTCGCTCGGCAATGCCGGGCGCGGTGCCACGTCGGGTGCCCTCGATGCCGCTCGTACGATTCACGCTTGCCGTGCCAAGCTCGCGCGCCTTTTGGGTTGCCCGAGGGCGGACCATGTGTGCTTTACGCCCAATTCCACCGCGGCGCTCAACACCGCCATCAATGGCGTGGTGCGCCCCGGCGACCGTGTGGTCACAACGGTGCTCGAGCACAACTCCGTGCTGCGTCCGCTTAACCGCCTTGCGGCAGAGCAGGGTGTGACCGTTGAGCATGCGGGTTGCGACGCGAATGGCGTGCTCGACTACGATGAGCTCGATCGGCTGGTCACGCCCGGTACACGTGCCGTGGTGGTGACGCATGCCTCTAATGTGACCGGCAACGCGGTCGACATTGCGCGCGTGGCGGCCATAGCCCATGCGGCCGGCGCGCTTGTGATCGTCGATGCCTCGCAGTCTGCCGGCACGGCGCATATCGATATGCAGGCCATGGGGCTCGACATTGTGTGCTTTACCGGCCACAAGGGATTGATGGGCCCGCAGGGGACCGGCGGCCTGGCCGTGGCAGAGGGCATTGACGTGGCCCCGTGGGCCATGGGCGGCACGGGCGTGCACAGCTTCGATGCGCTGCAGCCGCTTGAGTGGCCCACGCGCCTTGAGGCGGGCACGCTCAACGGTCATGGCATCGCTGGACTTTCTGCCGGTCTCGACTTTATCGAGGCCCAGGGTGGGGTGGAGACGATTGCAGCTCACGAACGCGCGCTCGCTGATCGCTTCCTTGCCGGTGTGCGCGAGATTCCGGGGATTAAGCTCTACGGTGCCTTTGACCAGCCGACGCGCTCGGCGATCGTGTCCCTCAACGTGGGCGATATCGACTCTGCCGAGATCTCGGACGCGCTCATGCAAGGGTGGGGGATTGCGACGCGCCCCGGTGCCCATTGCGCTCCGCTCATGCACCGCGCGCTCGGAACCGAGCGCCAGGGTGTTGTTCGCTTCTCGTTTGGGTATTTCAACACGGACGAGGAAGCCGACACGGCTATCGATGCTCTGTGCGATTTAGCCTGTTAAAGCTGCTAGAACGTTTATACTTGCGGGACGGGCCTTTTGCCCGTCCCGTTTTTGTTTCGACCCGAAAGGTGTGCCTATGGCCTCATCCGCCCCGCGCGGTCTGCGCTCCGACCATGTCGTTACCGTCGGCATCGCCCTGTTCTCGATGCTCTTTGGCGCCGGCAACCTCATTATTCCGCCGCTGCTGGCGCTGCAGGCAGGTTCTGCCACGCCGGTCGCCATGCTCGGCTTTCTGATTGCAGCCATCGGCCTGCCCGTCATGGGCTTTATCGCTGTCGCGCTCGCCGGTACGGCCCGCGAGCTGGCCGGGCGCGTGCACCCCAAGTTTGGTGAGTTCTTTGTCGCGGCTGTGTATCTGGCCATCGGTCCGTGCCTGGCCATTCCGCGCACGAGCTCCACGGCGTTCGAAATGCTGGTGCCGCTGCTACCCGAGGGTGTTTCGCTCGGCACGGCACGTCTGGTGTTTGCCATCGGGTTCTTCGTCGTCGCGTTTGCGCTCACGCTGCGTCCGGGCGTCATCACGCGCGTGCTTGGTCGCATTACGGGTCCCGCGCTTATCGCGCTCATCGTGCTGGTTGTGGGTGCTGCCGTGATCTCGCCGCTGGGACCGGCTGCCGCGCCTCAGGCTCCCTACGATGCAGGCGCCGCCGTGCAAGGCTTTTTGACCGGCTACCAGACCATGGACCTGCTCGCGTCGCTCGCCTTTGGCATTATCATCGCCGAGACCATCCACGAGCTGGGTGTTACCGATGACAAGCGCGTGGCCTTCGAGATTTCGCGTTCCGGTGTGATCGCCGGCGTGCTCATGGCCGTCATCTACTGCGGCCTGGCGCTTGCCGGCATGCAGCTCGGCACGGTTATGCCCGATGCTACTAACGGCGCCGCCATCCTCGCCCGTTCGGCCTCTATGCACTTTGGTCTTGTCGGCACGGTCGTCGTCTTTGCGATCTTTTTCCTTGCCTGCATGAACGTGTGCATCGGCCTCATCAGCTGCTGCTCGCGTTACTTCTGCGAGACGTATGTGGTTAAGGGGGGAGCGGAGGCTTCCGAGGAGGCTATGCGCCGTCCCTTTGCGATTCTCGCCTTTGTGTTTGCGGCGTTTTCGTGCGTGCTCTCCAACGTGGGCCTCGACGTGATCCTCATGTTCTCGGTGCCCATGCTCAACGCCTTGTACCCCGTTGCCATAGTGCTGGTACTGATGGGCCTGGTGCACGGTTTTTGCGACGCGCACCCGCAAGTGTGGGTTTGGGTTGGCGGCGTTGTCGCGGTGCAGAGCGTGATCACCTCGGTTCGCGACGCGTTCTTTGCGGGCGCGTGGCTGCCGTTCGATGCATTGCCCCTGGCGGATATCGGTGCCGCGTGGGCGCCAGTCGCCGTGGTGGCGTTTGCGATCGGCCTGGCCCATAGCCGGTTTGTCGCACATTCGAGGAGCTAGGGTATCGTCGCTTGCACAGGCGCGAAGTCTCCCCTATAATTTCCTTCGCTTTGGGACACGCAAGGTTTAGACCTTAGCTGCTCAACACCTTCGGGACGTGGCGCAGTTTGGTAGCGCGCCTGCTTTGGGAGCAGGATGTCGCAGGTTCAAATCCTGTCGTCCCGACCATATCTTGCGGGCGTAGTTCAATGGTAGAACCCCAGCCTTCCAAGCTGATGACGCGGGTTCGATTCCCGTCGCCCGCTCCATAAGATAGTTTTAACGGCTTTGGCTCTATTTGGTTCCAGAGCCGTTTTCATATACATGTCGGGACCCCCATCCCCTCCTAAGTTGCGGTGAAATACGGACTGTTTTCCGGCTTTTATGGCCCATGTAGTCCGTATTTCACCGCAACTAATTGTAAGGTTGGATTCCGATGCCGTTGGGAGGGTCGTAGCGACCGTCTACCGAGAGTGTAAATATTTTTTGAACCTCTGACCTGCGGCGTCAAGCTTTTGGACAGCTTTTGGCAAGGCCTGCGGACGGAAGCATGCGATAGCGTAATGGTATTCTCTCCGCCGTGATGGTTATGGGGTTGGCCATGCTCGATAAAGGAAAACATTTTCCGCAGTCATATGCAAGGATGCTATTCTCGGCCGTTGGAATTCATCAAGATGGACAGCTGCTTATAACAATTGATCCTTGGGATGAACGCCGTGCGCGCGAGCTTATGCAGGAAGAGCTCATGCTTCGTCTTTACAACCATGTGTATGCGGATCCGGTCTATTGGAATAATCTTGGGGTTGAAGATCGCATCTTTCAGCTGGCATCCGCTATTGCGGTCGTTGAACCGGATGCTGTGTTTTGCGGATCGACGGCAGCGCTGCTCTACGGCATCGGCTCTGCGTATACGCTACTGGATAAAGTGCAAGTGCTGCTGCCGCGGTCTACAAGGCGTGATACGTATGAGTTCGTTGAATACAAGCGCTGGCGGGCGGGCGAAGTATGGCGGCTCGGTCTGTTTACGCTGACGGATCCGTATCGAACGGTTGTTGATATCGCTCGAACGAGCGCCTTTCGCTATGCGCTGGGCTATGTCGATGGCTTGGCCCGTGAGTACGATGTCGAACGCGAAGAGCTGCGAGCATATGCGCAGGCAAATTGTCGAGGGCTGCATGGCATCGCGCGTGCTTTTGACGTTTTTGAGTATATGGACGGCAGGTCAGACAATGGCGGCGAGTCCGAGGCGAGAGCAGCGATGATTCTCGCTGGGGTTGCCGCGCCCGAGCTTCAAGTTGAGAT
>JAXJLC010000129.1:0-1868 GCA_036297365.1 Collinsella sp. | reverse complement strand
CCGCAAATGAGCGTGTCAACGCCACCGTTGGCAAGCAGGCCCGCCAAGGCGCCGTGGCCGGTGCCGCCGGTGCCTACGACCTGCTCGTTGAGCACTTTGCCATCCTGGATGTCGTAGATCTTGAACTGCTCGCTGCGGCCAAAGTGCATAAAGATGTTGCCGTTGTCGTACGTCGTTGCCACCCTCATGGTGCCGACCTCCTTTGCTGGCCATGCGGCCGTCGTCGTGGCGATGGGGGAGTACGCGATATTGCCGCCCTCGATGACGAGCGCTCGTCCGTTGACCAGCGCGTTTGCCACCTTGCGATGCGCGCGACTGCTGATTGCCGCCACCGTGGCGCGGGCGATGCCCATGTGCAGGGCGACGGCCTCCTGATTGAGGCCCTCCAGATCGCACAGGCGCAGCACCTCAAGCTCGTCGACGGTCATGTCGATGGCATCACCGCTGGCCAGGCCATCGGGGGTAAAGCCGCGGTATTCGGGGATGATCCCGACGCGGCGCAGTTTTTCGCGTCTTCCTGCCATGCACACTCCTTATCTGACATATGTCAACAATAGGATAACGCGTTAGTCGTTGGGCGCAAGGCATTTCTGTCATATGTCAGAAAAAGGCTAAGATGCCTCGTTGCCGCATGCGGAGCCGCGCTGCCGTGCATTGCGTGTGCCGGACTAAGTGTCCAATTCGACACTCGCGCGCCTGGGCTACAATAAATCTCGCTTATAGGCGACTGACAGGAGGGTCAATGAGCAAAGCTGATCAGCAGTTTGTAACCATGTGCCGCGATATCTTGGACCATGGCACCACCACCGAGGGCCAAAAGGTCCGTCCGGTGTGGGAGGACGGCACCCCTGCCTATACCATTAAAAACTTTGGTGTCACGGCGCGCTATGATCTGCGCGAGGAGTTCCCCGCGCTCACCCTGCGTCGTACGGCGCTTAAGTCTGCCATGGACGAGATTCTGTGGATCTATCAAAAGAAGTCCAATAACGTGCACGATCTCAACAGCCATATCTGGGATGAGTGGGCCGATGAGACCGGTTCCATCGGTAAAGCCTACGGCTATCAGATTGGTCAGAAGAGCCATTACGTCGAGGGCGACTTCGACCAGATGGACCGTGTGCTGTACGACCTTAAGCACACGCCGTATAGTCGCCGCATTATGACCAATACGTACGTGTTTAGCGATCTGTCCGAGATGCACCTTTATCCGTGCGCCTATAGCGTGACCTATAACGTGACGCAGCGTCCTCAGGACGACAAGCCGACGCTCAACATGATTCTCAACCAGCGCAGCCAGGACATTTTGGCCGCGAACAACTGGAACGTGTGCCAGTACGCCATTTTGCTGATGATGGTCGCGCAGTCGGTCGATATGATTCCCGGTGAGCTGCTGCACGTGATCGCCGACGCCCATATCTATGATCGTCATGTCGATATCGTCCGCGAGCTTATCGAGCGTCCGCAGTTTGCGGCACCCAAGGTAACGCTCAACCCCGATGTGCATGACTTCTATGCGTTTACGACCGATGACCTGATCGTCGAGGGCTATGAGCACGGCCCGCAGGTCAAGAACATTCCCATTGCGGTGTAGGTGGTGCTCATGACGTGTAAGCTATCTGCTATCGTCGCCGTGTGTGACGATTGGGGCATTGGGTGCGAGGGCGACATGGTGGTGTCCAATCGCGCCGATATGCGCCATTTTGTGGCCTGCACCAAGGGCTGCCCGGTTATCATGGGACGCAAGACGCTGCTGAGTTTTCCCGGCGGGCGTCCTCTCAAGAACCGCCGCAATATCGTGCTTACGCGCGATATGGGCTTTACCCACGAGGGCGTCGACGTGGTGCATAGCGTTGACGAAGCGCTCTCTG
>JAXJLC010000128.1:0-7619 GCA_036297365.1 Collinsella sp. | reverse complement strand
TCCCACGTGCCGTCGGCCACCAGTGTGCGACCGCGGTCGTCGGCGATGCTCAGGACCGCCCCGGGCAGTGGCTTGTCGCCGTCGCTGCCGCGCTTGGTGAGCGCGAGATCCCAGGTGTAGGCGCACGCATCGTCGCTCGGCGTGTGGGTGAAGCCGGCGTCGCCGGACTGGTCGGCAAAGGGAGAGCGCGGGTAGCGCAGGTAGACCTCGTTGGGGTTGCCCTTCGCGATGCCGTGGCTGCACGCGCCGTTGAGCGGCGCGTTGTACACGGCGACCACGCGAGCGCCCGCGGTAAAGGCGTCGGCCCCGCCGAGCGCGGCGATGAGGTCGCCGGTGTGCACGGTGAAGGTCTTACCGTCGGCCGAGACCCTGCACTGGGCCGTGATGTCGGTCCAGCCCTTCGCGGGGTCGGTGCCGACGCGCCCGTCCTTGCCGGCCGAGACGGCGTCGAAGCCACCGTCCGCGCCCGCCGCCACGTACACGCGCATGCTCGCGGCCACCTTGGAGGGGTCGAGTCCCGCGCTCATGGTGTCGACGAACTGCACCGCATAGGTGTCGTAGGCCGTGAGCCCCGCCGGGACCGTGGCAGAGAGGCGCCAGTACAGGTCGTCGGCGACCGTGGCGTCGGCGGCCTTCTGCCAGGCGGCGGTGCTGTCCTCCAGCACGTGCTTGGACACCTTGGGCGTCGCGGCCTTGGGTTTGACGGTGACGGCGCTGCCGCCCACCAGGGCCAAGATCGGCGCTGTGCCGGCCTCGCCCTGGGCGATGGCGTCGTCGTCGGCAACGATGAGCCAGTAACCGCAGGGCAGCTCGGCCGCCGTGCCCGCATTAAGGGCCACGGACACGGCGCCAGAGCTTTGGAGGGAACGAGCGAGCTGTGCGCTCAGCGCGCTCGTAAGGTGGGAATCGGTGTTGAGCCACTCGGCAGCTTCCTGCGCGGTGGTCTGGGAATTGGGCATGCCGGCGCTGCGCAGCACGGGCAGTGCGGCGTCGCGCACGGCGTCGCTTGCCCAGGCGAGGTCGGTGGCGATCTTGGCGTCGCTGTCGCCGTCGACGACGTTGGCGCTAAAGATCTGGCAGGCGTCGTAGCTGCGCGCCACGGTGCCGCTCACCGTGATGGAACCGGTCGAGGTCGGCGCGGCCTGCGCGGATGCGGGGAACACAACCGCGCAGGTGCCGATCAGGAGGGCAAGCAGCGCAAACAAGATCGGGAAGGAGCAAACTCTCTTATTCACGACGCTCGCCCCCCTTCGCATTCGCCTTGCGACGAATGTGCATCCAGGCCGCAGCAGCGCAAAGCACCGCCGCGCCGGCAAGGTACGTCAGAGTGACGCCCGACATACCAGAAAGGGGCAAAGAGGTGGAGTAGGTGTTGGTGAAGGTGGGGGTAGTGTCGGGAAACTCGTGGCCCTCGGTCTCGGCGCTTACCCACGTACCTTCTTTGTCAACGGTTCCCTTCCTGTAGGTCACCGCACAGTTGATCTCTCCTTTTTCGGTGTCATACCTTGCCACAACCGTGAACTTATAGACCGAGTGGTCGTACGTGTAGCGCGAGAACCGCGAACCGTCGGTTTTCTCGCGCACATAGTACGTATAGGTCTTGGAAGGGCCACCCGTGGAGTCGCCCGAGTCGTCGGGATTACCCCTGATATCAGCGAGCGAATACTTGAGCTCAACCTCTTTATCAGTGGTGTCTTTGAACGAAAGCGTCTGCTTCGTTTCTTTACCAGAGGTCACGGCAGTACCGATGATGTTTTTAAATTTGCTGTCTTTCGCAAACTGAAGTGTAAACTCCTTCATCTCGCCACCCTCAACGACCTTAGTCGCCTTAGGAGTCCAGGAGGCGGGGGGCACGATTTTGTTGGTAAAGGTCGGTTTCTTACTGTTACCGATAGTAACCGTAGTCTTCGTGCTATCTTGTGAGCTATCTTGTGGGATGTCAACGGAATAGCTTCCGGAACCAAGTGGTTTGAAGTCGGGATCCTTCTCTGTCTTTTTAGAAACGGTTATTTCTTTTACCTTGTAATAATTAATAGGAATCGACATGAGATATTTAGTGTCGGATGGATTGTCCTCAACTTTTACCACGATCTTGTAAATGGTCTCGTCGAATTTGGTATCCAATTCGTTTTCGCCGCTGATGGGTTCCTCAACAAGATAGAAAACGTATTGTCCCGAAGAATAGTCCTTGCCAGAGTCGAAGGTGATATTGCCGTTTGTTTGATCAACAGGCGCCTCGCCCGCAACACTGCAATCGCCCATATCAAATGTGTCGTCATCTTTCCAAGAAGGCTCGATGTCACCATCCTGGCGCAGCAACTTAAATCTGTAATTGTGCGTGCTAAGGCCTTGCGAGATTCCCTTTTCATCTTTAAGCACCTTGGTGGCATTGAGCTTCATGCTCGGATAAACACTCAGATCCTTGACCTCGCCAACGACAAGATCGCCGTTGGTCATGATGCCGCCACCGTGGGTGTAGGAATAGTTGCCACTAATAATGGTCGTAGCCGCTGTCTGCGCCTTTCCCATGGCATCGGCAGTCGGATGGGCCTCAAGACCGAACATGTACTTGGCCTCGGCGCCGCCATTTGGCTCAATGGTGATCTTCTCGCCGTCGCAAGTGCCCTGCCAACCAGCCGAGTCGCCGCCGAGCATCTTGCCGAGCACAACTGCAATTGTCGAGTTCGCACCATCTTTTTTACGCACCAGGAAGAAATCCTTATGGCCGGATTTTTTGAAGGGCTCGGTAATGTACTCGGAGTTACTATCCTCGTTCTTCCCATATCCGCCGGCAGAGTAGTGTTCACCATTATTATCTTTATTGTTATAAATAGCGGCACCGTTGGAATGCGAAACGATTGTTTCGCCCGTAGGGCAAGCGCCAACGCCGCCGCCCCAGCCGCCAGCCTCATTTTCGGCAATCAACGTCTTTACGATATTGAGCTTGCCGCCCTTCTGGATAAAGACGCCACCGCCGCCCCAGTCGCCGCCGCGATCCTTACCCGTCATAGTCTTGTTGTTCGTAATGTAAATCTTGCTGTTCTCACCAGCGCTAATTGTTGCCATCGTACCAGTGTTGTCACCGCCAGCGATACGCAAACCGCCGCCCTCAGCGTTCTCCGCCACGTTGCCGGCAATCGTGCCGCCAGTCATTTCAAACTCGATGGTCTGGTTGTAAAAACCAGCGTAAACGCCGCCGGCAGCCTCATGGGAGTAGTTAGCAGTAACTGAGCCACCCGTTATACTGAGCTTGCCACCATTTACACATGCAATGCCACCGCCACCGAGCAGGCCATTGTTAAACGATTCAGAGATATTGGAATCGACACGATTGTTAGTAATGCTTGCCGAATCGCTGATACTAACGCAAGCATTTTTGGTAAAGACGCCGCCGCCATAACCATTTTCGGGACTGCCGCCGCTGTTGCAAGTGTTTTCATACGTAGCGTTGCCAGAGATAATTCCGCCCGTAAGCTTCAGGGTGGCTCCCTTGTCAGCATAGATGCCGCCGCCAGAACCCGACTTGTTTCCCGCGACCACGCCGCCTGTCATTTCGAGACTGGCATTCGCGCCCGCCTTCTCGCCCGTTATGCACAGGCCACCGCCCCAGCCACCGCCGTTGCCATTGGTGACGTAACCGCCTTCGATTTTGACTTTACCCTCAGAAAAAATCACATGGCCGTCATCGCTCAGATTGGCGGCCGTGGTAATCATGCCGCCCTTGAGATCGAGCGTGCCGCCCTCTTTAACGGTGACCACATGCTTTACGGAACCGCTGTCCGATGCCGCATCAATAGCGCCAAAGCCCGTAACGACATGCCTGATCGTAGTCTCGGTTGTGCCGAGTCCATCTTGATTGGGCGTGCTCTTGGTCTCAAAGTAAGTAAGACTCTTAGGAGTGCCACTATTTGAGCCGTTTCCTGTTTCCCATTCCATAGACGCAAGATGACCCGCCGTCGTTTCGACCAGGGTCTGTTCGTCTTTTGTTTTACCTAAATCCTCGATAGTGAGTGTGGCTCCATTTTCGACCACAAAGAAGGAGTCTTTGTTGCCGGAACCACGGTAGAGCATGTGTCCCGCAAGATCGATAGCAGTGTCTTTGGTGATGGTGATCTGCTTATCCGAATAGGCAAAATCCGTCAGTCGGAACTTGCCGCCATTGGTGAACGTCTCAGCAATATTACCTTTCACCTCGTTATAGCCATCGGCACTGACGGTAGCGGGAGCGATAGCGTTTTCATCGTTAGTTTCATCATCAGAAGGCTGTGTATCGGAAGGCTGCGCGGCGCCCTTGGCCTCCGCGTCGTCGGACGGCAGTCCCGCGGCAGCGGCGTCTTCGCTCGCGCCATTCTCGGCATCATCGCTAATCTGCTTTTCGGCACCCCCGTTAGTGGTGCTGTCTACACCAGTAGACTCACTTGAGGAACCCCCCCCCATCACAGTTTCTTCGGTAGAAACCGTCTGAGCATCGTTGGCAATGGCCTGCGAGATCGGAGGCATGACGAGCGACAGTACCAGGCTCAAAACGGAGGCTCCGCACAAAACGCCTGCCAGTACACGGCGCGTCGCTTTTTTACTCTGCTTAGTTTTTTCTGAATTCGCTTTCATCGATGTCTCCTCCCCAAGAGACTGCGATCTTGCTCTTTCACTATCAAACGCATCTGCGCAATATGTAATTGCGCTCGTTTAGTAAAGCTATTGTAACTATTGTTTAAACATATGAGCAACAAAACCGGGATTTTTGTAGCAAGTTCTCAATTCTCTTGACATTTACTCAGATTTGCCTTCGTTTATTCGTTATCTATTTCTTGTTTCTACTGGTAATTTAATTGCCTATCATTTTTTAATGGCATTAGATTTATTTGCACAACATTTTGCTCAAGAGCAAACATCCTGCGAACGGTCGAAATCAACCGTGAGCAGTAGGTCATTTACCGGGAGGAATACCTTACCAAACTGATGAGAATATCTTTAACTCATCAGTGGTTAGAAGCATGATATTCAGACAACTAAATTTGAATTTTCGCGCAGATTTTAGGCATCAATTCGCCCAAATCGCCTGAGGCCACCGCAAAGGAGCCTGTCCCCTTTGTGGTGGCTCTCCCCCGACGCTACAGCAGATGTTCCTCGATAAAGATCGCGATGCCGTCTTTGTCGTTGCTGGCGGTTACAAAGTCGGCGGCGGCACGGGTGGCGTCGCTGCCGTTTGCCATAGCCACGCCCACGCCGGCGTCGGCCACCATGCAGGTGTCGTTGTCCGCATCGCCAAACACGCAGATGTTCTGAAGCTCCATGCCGTTGAGCTCCGCCACGCGCACAAGGCCGCGCGTCTTGGACACGCGCGGATCCATGAACTCGTAGAGGCGCTGCGTGGTTTGCAGAGCCGCCGCCTTAACAGTGTCATCGGCAAACGTCGACGCGCGCTCAATCACCCGCGGCATTACCTCGGGCGCCATGGTAAACATCACCTTGGGCTGCGGCTCGCGCAAAAACTCGGCAAAATCGACCACCTGGTAGGGCACGCCATCGACGCGCGACAGGTGCTCGACGCACGCGTTGCTCTCGGGCACGTAGAACACGCCGTCTCGGGGGCAGACGGGTGTTGCCGGAAGGTCCGCCATGTGCTTGCAGATGCGCGCGATGGTCTCGCCCGGCAGCGGATAGCTCAGCTCGTTGATGTCGTGTGCGCGGTCGATGACCTCGGCGCCACCGCAGCCCACCATCACGTCTACCAGGCCTTCGATGCCCCAGAGCTCGTACATGGCCTCGGTCGCGTGGGCGTCGCGCCCGGTGCACAGGCCAAAGAGCACGCCGCGCTCGCGCAGGGCGCGGATCGCCGCCACGGTGCGCGGGGACACCGTGTGCTGGCTCGAGAGCAGCGTGCCGTCGATATCGCAGAACACGGCTTTGATGTGGCTGAAGGTGGTGTCCATGGGGGCCTTTCTGGGTTGTGCGGCGGTGTGGGGTGTATTCGTGAACGGCGTACATGGTATACCAAGGCGCAGGCCGTTGGGGCCCGATCGCCACAAAGGTGCCTGCCCCCGTGGTGGCCGAACCCGAAGGGTGGCCTGGCCCGAGACGCAAAGCATCACAACATTCGACGTTTTTCGGCAAAATCGCGATTTTCATCGAATGTTGTGATGGTTTTTACTGCTTTGCGGCACGATCCAAATGTCGGCGTCCAAACAGCAGCAGCGTCGCGGGAACCGCCGTCACGGCCATGCCTGCCCCCACGAGTGTCTGCTGTACGCCAAATGTCGCCGCCAGCCACGGGGCAATCGCCAGCGGGGCCACGCCGGCGAACATGTTGCCAAAGCCCATGACCGAGTTGATGCGACCGAGCTGCTCGAGCGGAGCCGTCGTTTGCACGATAGTGTTGTGGAGCGGGTTGACGACGCCCCACGCCACGCCCAGGGCAATCTGGCCGACAAGGGCTACGCCCACGTACGGCGTTCCCACGTAGAGCAGGCTTCCCAGACCCACGGACATGAGCGCCATGAGCAGCGTTTTGAGGCTGACGAAGCGTGGCGGCAAGCGGAGCGCGACCACGGCGCCCAGCACCGCACCCACGCCGGATGCCGACGAGAGCCAGCCCATCCACTCAACGCCGACGTGCAGGACATCGCGGTAGAAGAACGACTCCAGCGGATCGAAGGCACCGTAGCCAAAGTTCGAAAGGAAAATAATGCAGAACAGCAGGGCGAGAACGCTATTGGTAAAGACCGTCTTGATGCTAGTCGCGAAGGTGACACGAGTGGATGCGCTGGGGCTGGGGCTTTGTCCCGCACGCTCCCCTTCCTCTGCCGAATCGGCATCCGCATCCCCGGCGACATGGCTGGCCTGCGGCCTAAAGCCCCAACCGGCAATGAGCGCCAACGCGGTAAAGAGCATCATGAGCACGAACACCGCGCGCGACGACGCAGCCGCCGCGGCAAAGCCGCCCAGCGTGGGGCCAACGATGATACTCACGTTGGAGAACATGGTTATGGCGGAGTTGATGTCTTTGAGCTCGACGGGGTCGTCAGTGAGGTAGGCTGGATAGGATGTGGCGATGGGCTGGGCGAACCCCATCACAAAGCCCAGGAGCACCGCGCCGAGCAGGACGATGCCGGTCGCGCTGCCAAAGGCAATGATCGCCGCGCCGGTTGCCAGCGTGCCCACGATGCTCAGCAAGAAATGACGGCGCGGGCCCCAGGCGTCGAGCGCCGCGCCGCCCGCAAAGGATCCCAAGATCACAAATACGTTCATAAAAAGGACGGCCAGCGATGTCGCCACGACCGAGGCATCGTCTGCATAGGTGAGCGTTCCGATGACGCCGATAAAGTAGCTGGTCTGAAAACCGGTGTAGATGAGAAAGCGCATCGCCACCAGGCGCTTGGCCTGCACGGACAGCGATGATCGAGGCTTTGAGAAAAGAAAGGCGAGCATGGAGACTCCTTGTTTCATACGAATACGGGCGGCGGGCATTCGCCACCGTCTGTCAAATCAATCTATCCGCATGAAACATTAAGGACGCATCAGGACCCTTCTCTGCGTTCTTCGCCCGTCATGAACTACTTGGAAGATTGTAAGGCATGTCCCACACATCTACTAAAGCAAAACCACCACAAAGGTGCCTG
>JAXJLC010000127.1:0-2614 GCA_036297365.1 Collinsella sp. | reverse complement strand
GCCAGTAAGGCCCGAAAGAAAGGTAGGAGGCCATGACGAAAGGTCTGCACGTGCCTTCCGAGATCGGCAAGCTCAGGAAGGTCTGCCTGCACCGTCCCGGCGACGAGCTCCTCAACCTGCCGCCCGACGAGCTCGAGCGACTCCTGTTCGACGACGTCCCGTTCCTGGAGGTCGCACAGCAGGAGCACGACACCTTCGCCCAGATCCTGAGGGACCAGGGCGTCGAGGTGCTCTACCTCGAGAACCTCGTCGCCGAGGTGTTCGACCAGGTCCCCGGCGCCCGCGCCGAGTTCACCGACCAGTACATCGCCGAGGCCGGCATCCGCGGCCAGCACATGCCGCAGATCGTCCGCGAGAAGCTGGACTCCATCGAGGACAACCTCGAGTTCGTCAAGAAGACCATGGCCGGCATGACCAAGGCCGAGATCGACATGCCCCTCACGGCGTCCACGACCCTCGACTCCCTGGTCAACTCCGAGTCCGAGTCCGACCTGATCATCGACCCGATGCCCAACCTCTACTTCACCCGCGACCCGTTCGCGGTCGTCGGCGAGGGCGTCAACCTCAACCGCATGTACTCGGTCACCCGCAACCGCGAGACCCTGTACGGCAAGTACATCTTCAAGTACCACCCCGACTACAAGGACGTCTCCCTGTACTTCCGCCGCGACTGCCAGTTCCACACCGAGGGCGGCGACGTGCTGAACATCAACGAGAAGACCCTCGCCGTCGGCATCTCCCAGCGCACCCAGGCCGCCGCTATCGACATCATGGCCCAGAACATCTTCTGGAACTCCGACTCCAAGGTCGAGCGCATCCTTGCCTTCGACATCCCGGTCTCGCGCGCCTTCATGCACCTCGACACGGTCTTCACCCAGATCGACGTCGATAAGTTCACGATCCACCCCGCCATCATGGGCACCCTGCGCGTCTACGAGCTGACCGCCGGCAAGAACCCGGGCGACGTGAACATCCGCCTGATCGAGGACACCCTCGAGCACGTCCTGGAGGACGCCACCGGCGTCGACCAGGTCAAGCTGATCCCCTGCGGCGGCGGCGACCCGATCGCGGCCTCCCGCGAGCAGTGGAACGACGGCTCCAACACCCTGTGCGTCGAGCCCGGCAAGATCTGCGTCTACGCCCGCAACACCGTCACCAACGACGTGCTGTACAAGGAGGGCCTGGACCTTCTCGTCGTGCCCTCCGCCGAGCTCTCCCGCGGCCGCGGCGGCCCGCGCTGCATGAGCATGCCCTTCTGGCGCGAGGACCTCTAAGGTTTTCATAGACCGTACGGGTCTTAATACAAACATCTAGCTGCCATTAGATGTCTCCCAATGGGGCGGTGCGGGTTTTTCGCACCGCCCCATTCTTGTCTAATAAGTTAAATTAGCATCAGATAAGGTGTCCATTATGTCTAGAGGCGGTCACGTTGATACCCCAACGGTGTCGGCTTCTTTGTCTTTTGGGCATCATCTCGATTCCCATGACCTTTGCCGACATCATCCCCGTGTTCTAGCGATTGGAGCTTAGTCATGGATATCAAGACAATTGGCGTTGAGGAATGGCTCAACGTTTGGGAGAAGAGCGCTACGTGGGACATTGCCCAGTCGACGATCTCATCGCTGACCATGGGCGAGCTTCGCGCGCTCGACGAGCAGGACGGCGCTACGTTCTACGAGCGTCTGGATCGCGAGAAGATGAACTACGGCTGGATCGAGGGTTCGCCGGAGTTTAAGGCCGAGGTCGCCAAGCTGTATCGTTGCGAGGTCAATCCCGATCACATTCTGCAGACCAATGGCTGCACGGGCGCCAACCTCAACGCCATCATGGCCGTTGTCGGGCCCGGCGATCACGTGATTGCCGAGTGGCCTACCTATGCGCCGCTCTATGAGATCCCGCGTACGCTTGGTGCCGAGGTCGAGTATTGGGAGCTTCGCGAGGAGCTCGGATGGAAACCCGATATCGAACAGCTCAAGCGCCTCGTTCGCCCCAATACCAAGCTTATCTGCATCAATAACGCATCGAACCCCATCGGTACGGTGCTCGATGCAGACATGCTCGGGCAGATTGCCGAGATTGCCCGCTCGGTGGGCGCCTACGTGCTGTGCGACGAGGTGTATCTGCCGCTCGAGAACACCGAGTCCTTTATGTCGATGGCAGACGTGTACGAGAGGGCCATTGTCACCAATTCGGTGTCCAAGACCTATTCGACGCCTGCAGCCCGCGTGGGCTGGGTCGTTGCGGATGAAGAGGTGTCCAACCGCATCCGCACCTACCGCGACTACACCATGATCTGCGGTGGCGTGTTTAACGATGCTTTGGCGACCTACGTGCTCGAGCACAAGGACAAGATTCTCGAGCGCAACCGCAAGATCGTGTTTGGTAACCGAGATATCGCACAGGCTTGGATCGATACGCAGCAGCGTGTCTCCTGGACGGCCCCGCAGGGCGTGTCAACCTCGTTTATCCAGCTGGATATTCCCGAGGATGACGAGGAGTTCTGCAAGCGCCTGCTGGCCGATAGGGGAGTGCTGTTGGTCCCCGGTAGCCGTTTTGAGCTTCCCTGCGGCGCACGCCTGGGCTACTGCGCGAGCGAGGACGTTCTGCGCGAGGG
>JAXJLC010000126.1:0-2441 GCA_036297365.1 Collinsella sp. | reverse complement strand
TCGATTTAAGGACGACGGCCGTTTGAAGCTGCTGATTATCGTGGGCACGCGCCCCGAAATCATCCGCCTCTCGGAGGTCATCAAGAAGTGCCGAAGCCACTTCGACTGCCTGCTGGCGCACACCGGGCAGAACTATGACTACACGCTGAACGGCATCTTTTTCCGCGACCTGGAGTTGGACGACCCCGACGTGTACCTGGACGCCGTGGGGGCCGATCTTGGCGAGACGGTGGGCAATATCATCGCCGCGAGCTACAAGCTCATGGCGCAGGTGAAACCAGATGCCCTGCTCATCCTGGGCGACACCAACAGCTGCTTGTCGGCGATCGCGGCCAAGCGCCTGCACATCCCCATCTTCCACATGGAGGCCGGTAACCGCTGCAAGGACGAGTGCCTTCCCGAGGAGACCAACCGCCGCATCGTCGACGTGATCAGCGACGTGAACCTGGCCTACTCCGAGCATGCCCGCCGCTACCTGAAGGACACCGGCTGCGCTCCCGAGCGCACTTACGTGACGGGTAGCCCCATGGCGGAGGTGCTGCGCGCGAACCTCGAGAAGATCGAGGCGTCCAACGTCCTTGGCGAGCTGGGGCTTGAGCCCAAGCGCTACATGCTGCTCAGCGCCCATCGCGAGGAGAACATCGACACCGAGGCGAACTTCACAAGCCTGTTCTCGGCCATTAACGCGCTTGCCGAGAAGTACGACATGCCCATCCTATACAGCTGCCACCCGCGTTCTCGCAAGCGTCTGGAAGCCACGGGCTTCAAGCTTGACCCGAGGGTCCGCATGCACGAGCCCATGGGTTTCCATGACTACAACTGCCTGCAGATGAACGCCTTCGCGGTGGTTTCCGACTCGGGCACCCTACCCGAGGAGTCGAGCTTCTTCGCGAGCATAGGTAAGCCTTTCCCGGCGGTGTGCATTCGCACCTCGACTGAGCGCCCCGAGGCGCTCGACAAGGCGTGTTTCACGCTGGCGGGCATTTCCGAGCGAGGCCTTCTGCAAGCAGTGCATACCGCTGTGGCTTTGGATGCCGAGGGCAGCTATCCCGAGGCGCCCGTGCCCGACTACGCCGACGAGACCGTGAGCACCAAGGTCGTGAAGATCATCCAGAGCTATACGGGCATTGTTGACCGTATGGTTTGGAGGAAGCAGGGATAGCTGTGGCTGGCATAGGCTGGGCGGCCGCCCAGCCTATGCCGATGCGTTCGACGCAAGGGTTGGCCTTATCGTCCTCAAATACTATCGCGCGACGAGGGCTGTTGAGTTATGCGAGAAAACCGCCGTTAACGACGGAGGATATAAAGCAATATGCTGAGATATGAGCACCGTCGCTCTGCCCCAAGCCGTTCTTGTGCTCCCCCTGATGGCTATCAGTTATTTTTATCGTCTTTAAGTAAGGTGTCTATGGCTAACTTGAAACTAGACAACACGCTCGCAGGGGCGCTTTCGACGAGCTTGAGCGAATGGGCTACCTTAAAAATCTGAGCTATGATTTTTCAGGTAACGCCATCATGATTCCAACGTACAAGGCCGCTGCCTATTTCCAGGAAGAGAATGACGCGGCAATTGTTGCGTCCCGTAATAATAAGGTGTTTGAGACGTTCGAAGAAACTTATACTTGGGTAAAGGGAATCGGGAATGGCGGCGCGGGCAACGTGTACGAGGTTGTCGCCTCGGATGGCGAGCGTTACGCGCTCAAACTGCTGAACGCGGAAGCGGCCCGCAACCCCTCCAAGCTGAAGCGCTTTCTCCAGGAAGCGCGCTACGAGCTGGAAGGCAAGTGCTCTGCCGTCGTGAAGGCGGTTGACCTTGGCAGCATCGGTTCTGGCAACGAGAAGCGGCCCTTCTACGTCATGCCTTTGATGGACGGCAGTCTCGATGGCCTGATGAAGCGGGCTGAGGAGTTTTCTGCAGGTGCGCTGGCCGAGATGGTCCTGACTCTCATGGACGAGCTTAGGCCCTTCTACCGTGATGGGAACTTTCACAGGGATATCAAGCCCCAAAATCTCCTTTACGACGCCTCGTCCAATCGCTTGCTGCTCTCCGACCTCGGCATCGCACATATTGAGGAGGGCTATCCTGGCGCGACCGTCGAGACTGTCGCGTCTGACCGGTTGGCGAACTTTCAATACGCCGCTCCCGAGCAGCGCGTGAAAGGCAGCTCGTGCGATCAGCGGACCGACATCTATGCTTTCGGTTTGATCCTGAACGAGCTCTTCACTGCTGCCGTCCCGCAGGGCGCGAACTACAGGCGAATCTCGGATGTCGACGGGGAGCATGCCTTCCTGGACCGTGTCGTAGAACGCATGATCGCGCAGAACCCCGACGACCGCTACCCGAGCATAGAGGCCGTTCTCTTGGATGTCGAAGCCTTGTCCAGCAAAGCCGCCGCTGAAGCCGCTGCGCGCCGTGCTCTGGAGAATGTTGCATCCGATGA
>JAXJLC010000125.1:0-2751 GCA_036297365.1 Collinsella sp. | reverse complement strand
GCTCTACAGTCCTGCGCAAGACGGAAAGCACATTAAGTGCTTTCCTTTGCGTGCGGAACTCGCGACAAACTTAACCCCCGCCCTCAGCCCCGGAGACCCTCCCTGCCGTCACATTGTTCAATCAGTTTTGCGGGCGTGCGCCGCTGCGCGGCTAGCCCGCATGCTCCTCAGCGGGGTTGGTCTGATTGTTTTTGTTGAAACTCTGCCTTTAGCTCAAATGGAAACGGGGGACGCATCTGCATCCCCCGTTTTTGTTGTGATTACTCTAGGTCAATAAACTTAGTGCTTAGGATCTTGCCGTCTTTTACTAGCATTCTGGCCATGGTGGGGCCTCGGGTGCCTCTGGGGTAGCTGGCGCTGCCCGGGTTGAGGACTAAGCAGCGGCCCACTTGGGCTTCTTTGGTTACGTGGGTGTGGCCGTTGATGGCTACGTCTACGGATCCCACCGGAAGGTCTTCGCGGTAGTGGGCTACGGCGAATTTGAGGCCTTCGTAGGTAAAGAGCGCAAGACGGTCTACATCGGGGCCGTAGTCGCGGTAGTAATCGTTGTTGCCCAGTACGGCCCGCACGGGGGCGATGGTGCATAGGTGCTCGTAGTCCATCTCTGACGTGAGGTCGCCGGCGTGGATAATCAGGTCTGCGCCCCCAAGCTCATCCAGGAGCGCAGGCGAAAGATAGCCGTGGGTGTCCGAGATGATGTCGATGCGCTTGGCGCTTGCACTGTTCATGGGATCCCTTCCGCAAAAAACGATTCGGCAGATACATACAAAAAGGCCCCACGGCTCCGCAGACGATGGGTCTACAGGGCTGCGGGGCCAGTGTACTAGAGACTCAGGGCCTTCTTGAGCGGCACGACGCGGCGGCGCGAAACCGGCACGCGTTCGTCGACGCCCGTAATGCCCAGCTGGATGGCACCCGAGGGCACCGTCTCGACATCCGTGACGCACGCCAAGTTGACGATATAGCGGCGGTGAACACGGAAGAAGCCAAAATCGCAGAGCTTGGCCTCAAACTGCGCCAGCGAGGTCGTCGACAAAAAGCGATCATCGACGGTATAGATGCAGGAGTAATCGTCCTTGGCCATGATAAAGCGAATGTCGTCCACGGGAATGAGCACCTTACGGCCGCCCTTTTCCACCGGGATACGCTCGATGGTCACCTTGCTGTCCGTAACCGGCTTGGCGCGTTGCATGACCTTCTCGATCGCGCGATCCAAGCGAGCTTCCTCGACCGGCTTCATCAGATAATCGACGGCATCCACGTCGAATGCCTCGACCGCATGGTCACTATACGCAGTCACAAACACGATCGCCGGCGGATTTTTGAGCTTATGCAGCGCCTCGGCAAGTTGCAGGCCCGAGGCACCGGGCATCGAGATATCGAGAAACACGACATCCACGCGACTTTCCATAAGCATCTCGATGGCGGAGCGGACGCTCGACGCCTCCGTGATCGTGCCGATCTTGCCCGTTTGCTCGAGCAGGAAGCGAAGCTCCGAGCGAGCCGGCGCCTCATCATCCACAATCATCGCACGCAGCATAGGGATAAAACCTTTCGTCAACTAACTACGCCGGGCATCCGTCGCATGACGTTGAACCCGTAGCCTTTTATTTTACTCTTGAATGTCAAAGATGCTCTCTGACAAATCAAGATGAAGGAGCACTTTGGTGCCCTTGCCCGGCGCCGATTCGACACGCGTATAGGAGTGCGGCCCATAAAAGCGATGGATGCGCTCAGAAATATTGTGCATGGCCACACCGGCGCCGCCACCCTGGGGAGAGCTGGCGTCGGGACGGGCAGAGCGCTCGTCAAACAGTCTGGCGGCGGTACCCTCATCCATGCCCACGCCATTATCGGCCACGGCAATCAAGATTGCATCCTCGCCGTCTTGGTGAACGGTCACGTCGATCCTCAGGGCGTCGTCATCGCCCATACCATGACGTACGGCGTTCTCGACAATCGGCTGGATCACGAACGCCGGCACCAGCGTATCTTCCACGTCCTCGGACACATCGAACGTCGCAAGCACGCGGTCCTCGCCAAAACGGGCCTTCTCAAAGGTAAGGTAGCGCTTGGTCTGTGCAACCTCACGCGAGACCGGAATAAGCGATCCCGAGTTGTCGAGCGTGGCACGATAGAACGATGAGAACTCACGAAGCAGTTCGCGGGCCCGCAGCGGGTCGGTGCGCGTAAACGATGCAATGGTGTTCAGCGTGTTGAACAGGAAGTGCGGGTTAATCTGCGCCTGCAGCGCACGCACCTCGGCGCGCGCCGTGAGTTCCTTTTGCACCTCGAGCTCGTGGATGGCGAGCTGCGTGGACAAGATCTCGGCAAAGCCCGAGGCAAGCGCATACTGGGTACGGTCGACGGCGCGCGGGGTCTTGTAGTAGAACTTGAGCGTGCCGACGGTACGATCGCCCACCTTGATGGGGGCGATAATGCCGGCGGGGACTTGGTTGTGCGAGCCGTCCGAGCCCACGACATCCACCATACGGTTGAACGACTGCACGATGCCATGTTCGATAACGTAGCGTGTGGCAAGCGTGTGGATGGGAGTATCGGGCAGCAGTTTTTCCTCAAACTCGCCCGCGCAGGCAAGCACGTTGTCCTCGTCGGTGATGGCCACCGTCATGGCGCGCGTCTCGGGCAAAATGCGCCGGCACACCAAACGCGCCGACTCCTGCGTCAGACCGCCCTTAATGTCCTCGAGCATGGCCGAGGCCACCGAGAGCGTCTCCTCGGTGTACTGGG
>JAXJLC010000124.1:0-4073 GCA_036297365.1 Collinsella sp. | reverse complement strand
CCTCACGTCGGTCCATGGCCTGGGCAATCAGTGCCGCCCATTACAGTCTGAAATAGGCCATCGATAAATTTCGATGGCGAGCATTCGGCGCATTGCCTACGATACGGGCAAGCCCCGAGGGGCCGCCGATCGGGCGCCTCCGGATGGCCGTCTGCCCCTGCCCCGTAGAGGGCCCGGGGGGTGTTGCCACCGGGGGCGCTCGCCGCTCCGGACGACTGATAGGAAACTGCCGGGCGCAAGCGCCACGGCCAGGTAATGTGGGTGTCGCAGGGAGGGGTTCCGATCGGCCTACCGATTGGAGGATACCACCGTGGCACCAATTAGAATGCCGGAAGCCGTCATCGGGCTCGATGTCGGGAAATCGTCCCACTGGGCATGCGTCGCGACTCGAGATGGCGAGGTGCTGTTGAGCGCCCCCGTCGCGAACAGGGAGGACGACCTGGACTCGCTGTTCGGCCGCTTCCCCGATGCGCTCGTGGTCGTCGACCAGTCGCGCAACATAGGCGCCCTCGCGCTCGCCCGCGCCAGGGCGGCCGGGATGTCGGCGGCGTACCTGCCGGGACTCGCGGCGCACGGGGCCGCCAGGCTCTTCGCCGGCGACGCCAAGACCGACGAGCGAGACGCGATGGTCATCGCGAAGACGGCGCTTGGCATCCCCGACGCGCTCCTGCCGGTCGGAGACCCAGGTCCGACGATTGCGGCGGCGAGGGCGCTGGCCGCCCAGAGGAACTTCCTGACCTGCGAGAACACTAGGAATAAGAACCGGCTGCGCAGCATCCTGCTGGAATCGTGCCCCGCCTTCGAGGCGCTGGTCGACCTGTCCGACGGGCCCCAGCTGAGGCTCATGGCATCCCTCGGCGGGGCCTGGTCGGTAGCCGACGCCGGGCCCCGCAGGGCGGCGGCGCTCACGCGTGGGGCGGCGCGCGGTAAGATCGAGGCCCTCGTCCGCTCGACAACCTCCTCGACAAGGCCGGATGCGTCGGTCGTCGCCGCCGAGGACCGGGCGGTGAAACTGCTCGCGCGCAGGATATCCGAGAACTCGGCGGAGATCGAGGCGATCACGGCGGAGATCTCCGCCCTGCTCGAGGGCGACGATACCTACCGATGCCTCCTGACGGTGCCGGGCATCGGGCCCAAAACCGCTTCCGAGCTTGCGATCTCCATCGACATCGAAGACTTCCCCAGTCACGACAGGCTCGCGTCGTACTGCGGCCTGGCGCCGCGCAACCGCCAGTCGGGAACCTCGATCTCCTCGGTGACGGCATCGCGCCAAGGCAACAAGAGGCTGAAGAACCTGCTCATATTCTCATGTAACTGCCTTACCCGGACAAAGGGGAGATGGGGCGACTACTACACCAGGTGCCGGGAGCGGGGCATGTCGCACGGCAAGGCGCTCAAGGCGCTGGCGCGAAAGAGACTGAAGGTCATCTACGCGGTCATGCGAGACAGGGTGCCTTACGCAGCCTAGCCGAAACGCACCGAGCAGACTGAAGCCCACCGGCCTAATGGCTTGGCGTCAGCATGCCGCGATTCGGTCGCACGGAGAGCATTTCCCAGTTGACAAAACTATAGGAACACCCCCCTCATGCCGTCCGTCTCATTCGTGAGGCGGACGGTTATCATGTGCGGGTTTTGTCTTTTTGTCTGCGTAAAAAATTGTTCTTGCAGTAGAAACCCGCGCGTGTATACTCGAATACGTTTGTTCAACTACGTGCCGGCCAGAGTGGTACGGCACCTCTAGAAGAGTAAGGAATTGCACATGGATTACATCCGCGCAATCGAGCGTCAGCAGATCCGCGAGGACATTCCTCAGGTTCGCGTCGCCGACAACGTCAAGGTTCACTACCGCATTAAGGAAGGCGACCGCGAGCGCATCCAGGTCTTCCAGGGCGACGTCATCCGCATGGCCGGCGCCGGTGCCCGCGAGACCTTCACCGTCCGCAAGATGTCCTTCGGTGTCGGTGTTGAGCGTACCTTCCCGCTTCACAGCCCCAAGATCGCCAAGCTCGAGGTCGTTCGTCATGGTCGCGTCCGTCGCGCCAAGCTGTACTACCTCCGCGACAAGGTGGGCAAGGCTGCTCGCATCCCCGAGAAGCGCTAAGTAGATCGCAGCGTCTGTCCACTCGTTTGGACACAAGGGTCACCTTCGGGTGGCCCTTCTTTTTATCTGATTTGCATGCAAGGAGGGCCTGGTATGGCCAATATGACGAGCTCGGTTTCGGCATCGCAGGTTGCCGGAGAGCTAGCGAGCGCAACGTTTGAGGAGATCCCCGCCTTCGTGGAGCATTATCGCGAGGACCCGCGCCAGCAGGTGATCAAGGCTTGTGAACGCGCCCTCAAACGCCATGCTAAGGAACTTGCCGAGCGCGAGCGCGTCAATGACATGTACGAGCTTATGCATGAGCTTGGCGGCGATGGGGTGGTCGTTGGTGTCGACGAGGTGGGCCGCGGCTCGGTAGCGGGTCCCTTAACCGTGTGTGCCGTGTGCCTTCCCATGGAGCCGCGCGTCTGGGGCATCAACGATTCCAAAAAGCTCACGCCGGCGCGCCGCGAGTTGCTCTCAGTGAAGATTGCCGAGGTGGCGACGGCGATCGGTTTTTGCCATATCGCGCCTAAGGATATCGATGAGATGGGCATGGCCCGTGCTATCCGTACCGCCGTTGCGGGCGCCGTGGCCGATACGGGACTTGAACCCGACTGCGTCCTCATGGATGGCAACCCCTTGGGCGCTGTTCCTAACGAGCGCGATGTGGTGAAAGGCGATGCCAAGATCGCCTGCATCGCCGCAGCGTCCATCATGGCCAAGGTCACGCGTGACGAGATGATGGTCGAGTACGACGCCGAGTACCCCGAGTACCATCTGGCCGAGTCGAAGGGCTATGCGAGCCCCGAGCACATCGAGGCCATTCGCAAACATGGACTTTGTCCGCTGCACCGCGTGAGCTTTTGCGGAAACTTTCTGCAGACTGAGCGCCTTTTCTAGGCCAATTGTGGAGACAGGGACCTCTGTGGTTTTATAAACCTGCTGGTAGCGGGCCGTATGCAGCAGCATTGCTGCGTACGGCCCGTTTTTTGTCGGCATTTGGTCAGCTTTTGGTTTGCTTCCGGTACTTACCCGCATGAAAGGTGCCCTCATCATCGGGGCAATGCAGTGTGCGGGAAAGGAGACCCCATGAGTGCCGCAAGCAAAAAGAGCAAGACGCAGCAGCTCAAGGAGCGTTGGGAAAACGGCGAGCTCGACTGTGGGGCGATGACGCCCGAGTTTATCAAGGGACTCAGTCCCCGCGAGCTGGGCATGCTAGGCGAGCTGATCACCATCGACTACTTTAACGAGCGCGGCTACACCTTGCTGGAGCAGGGTTATCGTTGCACCGAGGGCGAGGCCGATCTGGTGCTGCTCGATGAGCTCGACGATGTCGTGGTGATGGCCGAGGTCAAGACCAGACGCGTTGCGCTGGATTGCAACACGCGGGTCTTTCCCGAGGAGGCCGTGGACGCCCAAAAGCAACGCCGCTACCGCCGCATCGCAAGTTGCTATCTCATGGAGCATTATCCGCTCAAGGCGATTCGCTTCGATGCCGTGGGCGTCACCATCCGCGACGGGCATATCGCCGAGATCGAGCACCAGTACAACGCGTTCGATTGGCAGGTGTCGTGATGGCGTTCGAGACGTTTGCCGTTCACGCGGCCTGCATCCGCGGCGTCGAGGCGATTCACGTCACGGTCGAGGTCTCGCTTGCCGGCGGCGTTCCGGGCATTCAGATGCTCGGCATCCCGAGTATGGAGGTGATGGAGTCACGTGGTCGTATTCGCTGTGCGATGCGCTCGGCCGGCTTTGAGATCCCGCGCTCGGGCATTACGGTCAATCTGGCGCCCGGCGATATTCGCAAGACCGGTAGCGGCTTTGATCTGCCCATCGCCATCGCGGTTCTAGCGGCCGATGGTCAGATTCCCCGCGACAACCTCGATCGTTGTCTTATCGCCGGCGAGCTCGGCTTGGACGGCACGGTGCTTCCTGTCAAAGGCGAGGTGGCGTTTCAGCTATTGGCTCGCGACATGGGGCTGTCTTTTAT
>JAXJLC010000123.1:0-1758 GCA_036297365.1 Collinsella sp. | reverse complement strand
CCGCCGCGCAGCGTCAACCAAGTTACAGGCCGAGCATAGGCTCCAGAACGAAGAAGTATGCGAGCACCACGATGCCCAGGATGATGCGGTAAACACCGAAGCACTTAAAGTCGTGACGGCGGACGAAGCCCATGAGCCACTTGATGGCGATGAGCGAAACCACAAAGGCCACAACGCAGCCCACGCCCAAGATAGCGACCTCGTTGGCGCCGAACGTGCCGCCCTTGATGAAGTACTTGACCAGCTTGAGTGCACTCGCGCCAAACATGACAGGGATGGCCAGGAAGAACGTAAACTTGGATGCCACCGAACGCGTGCAGCCCAAAAGCAGGCCACCGATGATGGTAGAACCGGAACGAGACGTACCAGGCACCAGCGAAAGCACCTGGAAGCAGCCGATACCCAGCGCAGTCTTCCAGCTCAGGTCCTCGAGCGTGGCGATGGAGCCAAAGTCCAGATTCTCGTCATCGTCCTCATCCTCAGCGGTAGCCGCGGCGGGCGCCGCAAAGTGCGCACCGGCGGGACGTCCGCCCGCCGCCACAGCACGCGAACCAAACGAACCGGCAACGGCCATTTCCTCGCGCTTGCTCGCGCGCCAGTTCTCAATCACGATAAACAGTACGCCGTACACAATGAGCGCCAGCGCCACGACGGGAGCATTGTAGAAATGCTCCTCCATCCAGTCGTTGAGCGGCAGGCCGATCGCCGCCGCAGGAATGCAGCCGAGCACAATCTTGCCCCACAGCACCCAGGTGTCGCGACGGCCCTCCTTGCCCTTGCTGGGCGAGAACGGATTGAGCTCATGGAAGAACAGCACACAGACGGCCAAAATGGCGCCAAGCTGAATCACGACCAGGAACATATTCCAGAACGTCTCGCTCACGTTCATCTTGACGAACTCGTCCACCAAGATCATGTGACCGGTCGACGAAACGGGCAGCCATTCGGTGATGCCCTCGACCAGGCCCATGAAGGCAGATTTTAGAAGCTCGATGATATCCAAAGGGACCCCCTCGTTAGACACCCGCCGGTAGATGTTCTGCGGACGGTGCGGGCGATGTCCCATTATCAACCGTTGGCGGCACGCCTGTGCCTACCCTTACCAAAAAACTCGCCCGTTCACAGAATTGCGAGCGGTCAAACCGAAATCCTTGGGTATAACTGCAACAAGATAAAGTGTCCGGCGGCCAACGCGCCCGCGCCCGCCCGACGCACGAGCCCCGCGCCCGTGCGATAGACCAAGGAGGAAACCATGAACGAGGGCTATACCAAGGTATTTGTTTCACTCGACGGTACTGAGCAGCAGGATTTTGTGCTCGCACGCGCCATCAAGGTCGCCGCGAACAACGGCGCTAAGCTGATCATCGGCCACGTTATCGACTCCACCGCGCTCGAGAGCGCCGGTTCCTATCCGGTCGACCTGGTCAACGGCTTGGAGGAGGCCTTTAACAACTCCATCGCCAAGCAACTCGAGGAGGCCAAGGCCAATCCCGACATTCCCGAGGTCGAGGTCATGATTCGCACCGGCCGCATTCGTGAGACGCTCAAGGATGAGATGCTCGACGTGGTCAAGCCCGATCTGGTGCTCTGCGGCGCACGCGGCCTGTCCTCGATCAAGTATGCACTCCTGGGCTCGATTTCGACGTTCCTGCTGCGCAACACCGACTGCGACATCTTGGTCGTGAAGTAGGTTCCTTCCCGCCGGCGCAAGGCCTGCGGGGTTATCACGCCGACGTCCTCGCCGCTTCGCGGCTGCGG
>JAXJLC010000122.1:0-1804 GCA_036297365.1 Collinsella sp. | reverse complement strand
CCGTACAACTACGACCTGGTAACCACGCTGTCCAACATCGCGCGCGAGCTGGAGCTCGATTACGCCATCGATGTGTACCCGCACTATGGCTCCGACGTCGAGGCCACGCTCTCGGCCGGCTACGACATTCGCCATGGTCTGATCGGCCCCGGCGTGTACGCGAGCCACAACTACGAGCGCAGCCACATCGACGGCGTGCGCAACACCTACGAGCTGGTTCGCGCCTACGTTCAGCGCTAGGGGAGTAGCTTGCGACTCGGCTGACCAATCGCTAAGGCCCGATTTCTCGGGCCTTTTTTCGCTTTGGGTTGTTTAGTATTATGATGCATGTAATCTATTAACTAAACGTTTAAATTACTTAACGAGGTGATGCGGTGTATGGATACGTCTGAGTACTTGTCTATGGGTGATGCTGCCCGCCTGCTGGGCGTTACGAAAGCCCGCATATCTCAACTTGCCGCATCGGGAACGCTCGCGTGCGATATTGTGGGCGGACGGAAGATGGTCGAGTACAATTCCGCGGTCGCTTATCAAAAGGTCCGCAAACGTGGACGCCGTCCTGCGGCCGATGTGGGGCGCAAGTTTACGCTGATGTCCGCCGATTACGAGGTTGCGCGTGTCTCATTTGATCCGACGCGTGAGTTTCCCTTCGAAATCGCCGAGGTACTCGATGCGCAGAGGATGCCGTTTGGCACGTGCTCGAGCTCTTCTCCTACGGTGAATAAACGGGAGCTCAACGTGTGGTGGAGCCATCGGTCGGTGCCCGATGTTCGCCCTGGGCTTATTTCGCGCTACCGCGAGCTGGGGATTGCTAACGGCGTTGAGGTTCCGGTTCGGTGCCTGGGCCTATCACTTTCGGATTGTTATTGGCTGCGGCCGGCAGAATGCGACGGGTTCGAATGGCGAAACCTCAATTACTTCGAGAACGATTTTGAGCGATCGGCGTCCGAAGAGCGTTCGGGTTGGCTGGAAGGCATCGGTCTTAAAAATCCCGACAACACATCCGAGGGCGAGCTTCCTAAATCGTGGATGATTCGCAACGGTGTTCGCGTTCTGGTCAAGGGGTGCGGCATGGACGACCAACGGCCCTTTAACGAGGCGGTTGCAACGGCCCTGCATCGTCGCTTGCTGTCGGAGGGCGAGTTTGTTCCTTATACGGTTGAGCGGATGTTCGATGGCCCTGTGTGTCTGTGCGACGACTTTCTTGACGGCCGCGAGGAATACGTTCCGGCTGTTTCCGTTAAGGGCGCACTTGGTAGCCAGCGGGGAAACTCGACGTACGACCGGTACTGCCGCTTCCTTGGTAAGCATGGAGCAGACGAGGCTGCCGTGAGAAGGTCTATGTCGCAGATGATTGTCTGCGATGCCCTTTTGGCCAACAGCGACCGCCATTGGCGAAACTTCGGCATCATCCGCAATGTCGACACCCTGGAGATAAGGCCTGCCCCGCTGTTCGATAGCGGCAACTGCCTGTGGTACAACGTATCAACTGCCGTGCTCGCAGCTGGGGAGTTTGGGTTTTCCGCTAAGCCGTTTGGGCCCGACCCTTCCGTCCAGCTGGCGCTTGCGGACTCGGTCGATTGGTTCGATCCATCGCGGCTCAACGGATTTGTTGATGAGGCGATCGAGATTCTTTCGCAGAGCGAATGGGCGACGGCGGAGGGTCGACTCGAGGCCATTTGCCGCGGCCTCGAGCGTCGCGTAATCGAGGTTAGTGCCGCTGTTGAGGTGCTTCGACACGTGCAGCGATAAACCTGCGGCTACTTAAGTGCGCCGGTCACCGTACCGCCACCCAGGACGATGT
>JAXJLC010000121.1:0-2473 GCA_036297365.1 Collinsella sp. | reverse complement strand
TATAGGAAGCGTTGCGCCAAGTCTTGCCGTTGTACTTGACGGGGTCATTCTCGGTCCACTCAAAGCTGGCATTCCACTTTGCCTCGTAGTCGAACAGCTCGTCGGCGTTCTTGTCAGGATCGAAGACGGGGATGAAGCGATCGCTGGCGTGCTCGCTCTCGGTGAACTTAAACTGGGCCCTGTCGGCGGTGTCGCCGGCAACGTCGGTAATCTCGACGCCCTCGGGAACCTCGACCTTAAACCAAATGAAGTCGGTCCTCATATCCACGGCTGGCTTTTCTGCCCCGCCGCCACCGCCACTTCCGGTAGCGTCGCCGCTGCCACCGCAGCCCACCAGGGCAACTGCGGCAAAGAGACTGATGCAGAGGGTGAGAATCGCAAAGGCCTTCTTTTTCATGGTCGTGTCCTCCTCGATCTGTAACCGCCCATGGATTACCTGTCTTTACTGTACGCGTGGACGGCTCGCTAGGGTGGGCCATGTGTCCCATTCTGAGGGCCGGATTTGCGCCGTTAAGTGGCAATATGTTCGGGCGCAAAAGAGGGGAGGGCCGATGCTGTCGGCCCTCCCCGGGGTGAGGTGCCCGTTGATTTAATGGGGCGCGCGTGCGTGGGCGTTGCCCCAACAGGTTCCTTGTTTATAGATATGCCTCAGTTTTTGACGTCCGGAAGTCTCGAAAGGTGGGCCATGTGTCCCATGTTTGCGGTGCCGACGCCTATCGTTCGTCATAGAAATCCGCGATGGCCAGGTGCGCTGACGCTCGCGTACTTATGGGCTAGACTTAGCACCATTACGTGATCGATGCGGTCGGCCGACGTCGGCCGCCCGACCGATATATATGACTTGAAGGTGTGTGTGCGTATGAGCCAAGAGATGATGGATAAAACCTGTCGCGGTTTTGCCGAGGCGCTTGCCGCACGCGAGCCGGTTCCCGGCGGCGGTAGCGCGAGCGCCTTTGTAGGTGCACTGGGCGCCTCGCTTTGCGGGATGGTTGCTCGCTATGGGGCGACAAACCCTGCGCTTGCCGATCGCGCAGACGATCTGACGCGCGCGTTTGCCCAGGCTGATGAGCTGGCCCAGGAGCTTGTCGAGTTGGTTGCCGAGGACGTTCGTGCGTACGGCCAGGTGTCCGCGGCGTACGGTATTCCGCGTGACGATCCGGCTCGACCTGCGGCGATTCAGGATGCGCTGCATGTGGCCGCTATGCCGCCGTATCGCATTATGGATGCCTGCGGGCGTGCGCTGGCGCTGCTCGAGGACATGGCCGACAAGGGTTCGCGTCAACTGCTGTCCGATGTGGCGTGCGGCGCCGTGTTCTGCCGTGCCGCTATGCAGGGCGCGAGTTTGACGCTCTTTGCGAACACCACGTCTATGAAGGATCGCGCTCGTGCTAAGGAGCTCGAGACGGCGTGTGATGAGTTGCTCGACACATGGTTGCCGCGCGCCGATGCGCTGGCGCGCCGCGCCTCCGACGCTGCAAGGAAGAGAGGATAGCCATGGCTGAACTGCTGAAGGGTGCTCCCGTTGCCCGTGCTTTGACTGAGGAGCTTGCCGCTCGCTGCGCAGCCCTGCGCGAGCGGGGCGTTGTTCCGACGTTGGCTATCGTGCGCGTGGGCGAGCGCGAGGACGACCTGTCCTATGAGCGTGGCACTCTTAAACGCTGCGAAAAGGTTGGCATCGAGGCTCGTCGCGTTTTGCTTCCTGCCGACGTCTCGCAGGACGAGCTGCTGGCGGCTATCGAGGGCATTAATGCCGACTTGGCTGTTCATGGCTGTTTGATGTTCCGCCCGCTGCCCGCCGGCCTTGACGAGAACGCCGTCGCCGCAGCGCTCGATCCCGCCAAGGACGTTGACTCCATGACGCCGGCTTCGCTGCTCACCACGCTTTCGGGGCGCGGTGAGGGTTTTGCCCCCTGCACAGCCGAAGCCGTGCTTGCTTTGCTGGATCATTACGGCGTTGAGCTGGATGGAGCTAAGGTTGCTGTGGTCGGGCGCTCGCTGGTGATCGGGCGTCCCGTTGCCACCATGCTTACGGCGCGCAATGCCACCGTGACGACGTGCCATACGCATACGCGCGACCTTGCTGCCGAGTGCCGTGCGGCTGATATTGTGGTTGCGGCCGTTGGGCGCGCGCACACGATTGGTGTGGACGCGGTTCGCGAGGGCCAGACGATCATCGATGTGGGCATTAACTGGGATGAGGACGCTGGCAAGCTGGTGGGTGACGTCGATTTTGTTGCCGCGGCGCCGGTTGTTGGTGCCATCACCCCCGTGCCGGGCGGCGTGGGGGCTGTGACCACCGCGATTCTCGCCAAACACGTGATTGAGGCGGCGGAGCGCGCATCGAAATAGGCGTTTTGGGCTGTTTGAGGGGGTTAGCTATATACCACGTGGTCAAACAATGCCAAATATGAGTACTATTGCCAAGATAGTCACATATGTCTTACGTCTTTTTGGCTTCCTAACGGTATCCATT
>JAXJLC010000120.1:0-2845 GCA_036297365.1 Collinsella sp. | reverse complement strand
GTCTGGGGCTGGCGGGGTTTGCCACGATCGGGACGGGACTGGTCGCCATCCTCATCCCGGGTGCCGAGCCAGTTGCCGGCAATATGGTCGACACCGGGATTGAAATCATTAAAACGCGCAACAAGTTTGCCAAAAGCGCATCGGAAGGCTTACAGAAAATCGAGACGGCTCTGCCGTATCTGATCGCCGCGCGTGCCACGCAGGCGGTGTCGGCGCAGGATACCGATAGTGTGACCTATACCGGTACGGCGCTTGCCGTGCCCAGGACATCCGAGTCGGACTTCGCTGCGCTCAAAGGGTCAGAGATCTCAACCGATACCATTAAAGACACTTCAGATGATTTAGAGCGTGCGGCCGAGGAGCTGCGGAAGGCTTCTGAGGACACGGCGAAGGCTAAAGAGCGCGCTTGGCTGGCGGATTGTGGCGGGTCGGACAAGGGCTCGGTCAGCAGTTGTTCTTGCATGTGGGAGCGTGCGAAAAGCCTAGCGGATCTCTCTGGTGCTCAAAATCCACATTACGCTTCGAGCGTTACGTGGGAGCCGCAAGTGGCGCTCGATCGCGCGAAGGCCTACTATCGCCAGCGCCTGGCAAATGAGAAGCCGCTTGGCGAAGGTCCGGAAAAACAGGCAGATTCTGCTGCACGAAAGGTGTTCTTCGCGTATGCGAGCGAAGAAGTCGAGCGGGCATATATAACTGAAAAGGACGGCAAAGTTTCCGCCCGCATCCCTTTCCTTCCGCGAAATCCAGATGAGGCGCGGACGACTGAACTCTATACCGATGCACGTTGGCCCACGAGTGAAGTAGATAAAGATACCTATTTGCATTATGGGACTGACTGTCCAAATTACAAAAAAGGAAAGCCGGGTGGGCTGGCATCCGTCGCAGATTTTGACGGTCACGAAACGTGTAGCGAATGCCATTTCGGTGTGTCGTCTTTAGGGTACGTTGCGATTGCAACGACTTCTGTCGAAAGGGGCTTCGAGTACCACTTCGATAAGTTCAAAGAGGCTCTGGAAGACTACGTCGAATGCCGCAACAAAGAACTCGAACTTGAGCGTCAGACCGAGGATGAGGCCGACCGTGCGGGCAATGCGTTTGACCAGGCCATTAAAGCGCTTTCCGGCGAGCGCCCGCGTATCGCCCCACCTGGTCGCAACGGCGTGGTCGCCTTTGCAGTTTCGGGTGACATTACCAGCCCCGATCAACTTAACTCCTCGTTTAACGCGGCAGTCAGGCTTGGCGATCGCGGTGCTATCTCTGCCGCGGTGCTGGCGCCCGATGAGGCGACGGCGCAAAACAACGTGCTTTCGCGATTTTTCTCGACATTGAAGGAACGCTCGGGCGGCGTTGCCGGCGTGCTCGACGGCGTCATGGATGTTTGGGGACGGCTACTCGTGGGATACGGTGATATCCAAGGCTCAACCGACGAACTTATGGACGAGATGATTAAAGGCCTAGGAGGGGGCAGCGGCGCGTTGGGCTCCATCGCATCGTGGCTCGGCGATACCGTTTCGGCGTCCGTGGCGGCGCTGGGTTTGGAACCGTGCGACTTGCGCCTGCGAAAGCCGGTGCTGACCGATTCCGCCAATATCATTAAGAGTCCGGGGTCTGACATTGCGGGTCTCTCTCAAGCGCAAGACAAACTGCGAAGTATTCCGTTGGGCGTGACCGATCCCAAGGCGCTTTGCGAGGCGTTGGAATATCAAGTCGAACGCACCATTAGCGGTACGGTGTTCACACTTGCGGAGATTCCTCTGCCCGGCGGCGGCTCCATCCCGCTCACCGTCGATGTCGCCACGCTGGTTGGCGCTCTGGGCGGTGGGTCGTAATGAGTATCCGCATGCGTCTGCGCGAGGAGCGCGCCCAAGCGACGGTGGAGATGGCAGTGGTTACGCCCGTTTTGCTGGTGCTGGCACTCATCGTGTACAACGTCATGATCTTTGCCAGCGCTGTCGCGCGCTTCGACCGCGTGGTGCCCGACATCGTGCTAGCGCATGCCGTGGCGTCGGAGGGGGAGGGCGACGAAAGCTCTGCCGATGCCTCGGCGACGGTTCAGACTCAAATTCTGAATGCCATGGAAGGCTATGACTTACAGATCGAAGTGTCGAGCGAGCAAGGCGCGAAGGCATCGGATGGTGGCCTGCTCTCCCTATCCGGTACGTTTAGGACCTACACCTGCACCATGCACTATGAGCCGTGGCCGACTTCTCTCAGCATCGCTGGCGTTCCGCTGGGGGCGCCGACAACGTTGTCGCACGAGCGTGCGGTGACGGTCGATCCATGGCGTCCGGGGGTGGTCATGTGACCGCGGTCTCGTCCTACATCGCCTACGCGCGGGCACTCAATAGGCTGGGTTGGACGCCGGCCGAGTTTGTGGTGGCGGAGTCGTTTGTCGTGCGCCTGCGCGGCATGCTGGGACGGCGTCCGGTTGCCGCCAACGGCCTGCCGCTCGTCATGGCGTTTCCACGCTGCTCTTCGGTCCATACGTGTTTTATGGCCTATCCCATCGACATCGCCTTCATCGATCGCGACGGCAATATCCTCGCGCGCTACGAAAACGTCCGCCCTTGGCGCATGTGCTCCTGCCCCGGCGCCTGGGCCGTACTAGAGCGTCCTTCAATCATTGTTTCGACCCCTGCTCTCCAACGCGTGCCGGCTTAAGGGACTGAGCGAAAAACTTCTTGCTGCCGGTTGATGTCTCTGACGTGCCGATTTATAGAACCGAGACTGTGCTCAAAAACTTTTTTAAAATTCTCGGTTGACCGGAACGCGTCCTTGGTTATACTAATCAAGCCTTGAAACAAGGCACACCTCAAATGGCTGGGTAGCTCAGTTGGTAGAGCAG
>JAXJLC010000119.1:0-3488 GCA_036297365.1 Collinsella sp. | reverse complement strand
GGCAGCTGGCGCCGCGTGACGCGCCGCATCGTTGTAGGCGCCGTATGCGCGCTTACGGTAAGCTCGCTGCTCATGCCGAGCATCTCGCTCGCAGCCGAGTGGGTGGACGTTGGCGGCGTCCGCCACGAAGCGGCCGCGGGCCCCACGGGAGACGCCGCCGGTACCTGGTCATGGGATGGCGCCGATGACATGAAGCTCAACGGCTATAACGGCGGCGCGATCGAGGCAGCGGGCAAGCTCAACGTGAGCTACGAGGGCAACAACACCGTCACTAACGACGACGGCCGCGGCATCAAGGTTAAGGATGGCGCGAACGAGAACGCCGAGCTTAATATTCAGGGCGACGCGTCCAGCACGCTCAACGTGACATCTTCTCGTGACGCCATCACTTCCGTCGGCAACATCAACATCGATGGCGCTGGCACTGTCAACGCCACGAGCACCGAGCACGATGCCATCGATGCCGGGGGCGATGTCACCATCAAGGGCTCGGGAAACGTTAACGCCACGGGCGATTCGGATGGCATCAGGGCCGACGGCAACATCACGATCGACAACAGCGGAACCGTCACCGCCAAGGCCACCGAGGATCAGGGTATCGATGCTAACGAGAACCTCATCATAAAGGGCGGCGGCAAGGTAGAGGCAAGCTCTATCAAAGACAATGCGATTTGGGCCGACGGCAACATCGAGATCTCGGGTGGCAGCCAGGTCAAGGCAAGCTCCGAGGAAGACGCCGCCATCGACGGTAAAAACAGCCTCACGGTCACGAACGCTTCCCTCAACGCAAGTGGCGTTGGGTATGGCATCTATGTCTACAAGGGCATCACGCTCGATGGCGCGACCGTGACGGTCCGCGCAAGCTCAGATGGCGGGGAAGCCAGCGCACTCTTCACCGATGAGGACGACATCGTCATCAAGAACGGCTCGACTGTGGATGCGCTCGCAGAAGGCAGGTTCTCGGTTGCAATCTCCACCAGTAATTTCTACTCCGGCGAAGCGGGTGGCCATATCTACATCAGCGACTCCGTTGTCAAGGCCATAGCCCGCTATGCCGAGACCGGCGGCGACGGCCCCGACCACTACAGTGGAGACCAAAACGACGAAATCATCCCTGAGTCCGAGGGCCTGAACATCGGCATCTTCGCGCAGACCAGCGAGGGCATCACGCCCGCGACCATCTCGATCGTCCGCAGCAGGGTCACGGCCGAGGGAGACACGGCGGCAATCTTCGCCCTTGCCATGAGCGCGGACGGCAAGGCGATCAGCACCATCGAAATCGAAGGAGCCACCATCCAGACGCCTGAAGGCGGCAAGGTCATTGACTATCGCAACAAGGAAGAACTCAGCGACGGCATCGTCTACGAGGCGGGTCAAACCATCGGCACGGACGACGCCGTGATCGACTCCCCCTACAACGAAGCAGTCGCCAAGCACACGCTCATCGCGCCTCCCGAGGAGACCAAACCCGAGGAAAAGCCCGGCGAGACCAAGCCGGGTTCCAAGTCCGAGGGCGCGAAGACGATCAAGGCCGTTGCAGTTGCAGCCACGGGAGCCAAGACCGCCGGCAAACTCGCGGCAACCGGCGACGCCTCGAGCGCAGCCATCATAGCGACCGCCCTTGTAGGAACGGCCGCTATCGTCACAGGTGCCCTGACGAGTCGCAAACGCTCGTAAACACTTTTTCGCACAGGACGGGTGGATCGCGGCTCTTGCCTTCCCCGTCTACTTCTTCGTAGCGAAAGGGCAAGGCTGCAAAAGCTGAACAATAAAGCGCGGAGTCGCCATGCGGCCCCGCGCTTTTCTTTTAGCGTCGGTCCCTGCGCCGGCGTGCGGCCTATTTCTCCCCCATTTTGGCCATTTTGCCCTCCAAACGGCACTACCGCCGGCAACATCCAGCAGATACGCTGAATCTAGCCGTATAGGCCCTATGAGAACGGGAGCAACCATGGCAGCCTTGTTCACGACCCCCAAACGCAATGACACTACCGCCGGAACCCATGTTGCCGAACCCGACGTTCGCCGTCGCATAGGACTCGCGCACGGCAGCTGGCGCCGCGTGACGCGCCGCATCGTCGTAGGCGCCGTGTGTGCGCTCACGGTGAGCTCGCTGCTCATGCCGAGCGTCTCGCTCGCGGCGGAATGGGTCAAGGTCGGCGAAACCAAATACAACGCCGGCACTGCGGCGGGCGACGAGACCGGCACCTGGTCGTGGGACGGCGCCGACGACTTGAAGCTCAACAACTATAACGGCGGCGAGATCCAGGCCGCAGGCAAGCTCAACGTGAATTACTCGGGAACCAACATCGTCACTGCCGACTGGATCGAAGGCATCAAGGCTTCTCATGGCAAGAATGAGAACGCCGAGCTCAATATCCAAGGCGACGCGGGCAGCACGCTCAGCGTGACATCTACTGAGGACGCTATCCTCTCCACGGGTAATATCAACATCGACGGAGCCGGATCCGTCAACGCCACGAGCGCTCGGTTTGATGCCATCGACGCCGAGGGCGATCTCGCTATCAAAGGTTCGGGCAACGTCAACGCCACGGGCGTATCGGATGGCATCAGGGCAAACGGCAATATCACGATTGACGACAGCGGGGCCGTCACCGCCAGGGCTACCAAGGACAAGGGTATCGGAACCGACAAGAACCTCACCATCAAGGGTGGCGGCACAGTCGAGGCAAGCTCAGCCGATGGTGAGGCCATTTGGAGCGGCGGCAACATCAATATCTCGGACGGCAGCCAGGTCAAGGCGAGCTCCGAGAAAGACGCCGCCGTCGAGGCCAAGGGCAGCCTCGCAGCCACAAACGCCTCCCTCAACGCAAACGGTGTTGAATATGGCGTCTATGCCCACAAGGGCATCACACTCGATCATGCAAACGTGACAGTCCGCACAAGTAAAGGCAGATACGGTGGCGCCATTGCCCTCTTCACCTACCAAGACGATATCGTCGTCAAGAACGGCTCCACCGTGGACGCGTTTGCGGAAGGCGAGGTTTCGGCTGCATTCTCCACCAGAAACGATCGACCCAACGAGGAGGGTGGCCACATCTACATCAGCGACTCCGTTGTCAAGGCCATAGCCCGCTATGTCGAGAACGGCGACGGCCCCATCCCCTACAGCGAAAACCAAGATGGTGAGACGAGCCCCGAGCCCCAAGGCGAGAACATCGGCATCATCGCCCAGACCAGCGAGGGCGTCACACCCGCAGTCATCTCGATCATCCGCAGCAAGGTAACGGCCGAAGGAGATACAGCGGCAATCTTTGCCTGTGCCATGAGCGCTGACGGCAAGACAATCGGCACCATCAAGATTGAGAACGCCGCCATCCAGACGCCCGAAGGCGGCAAGGTCATTGACTATCGCAAGCTCCGTGACGGCATCTACGAGGCAGGCCAAGCCATCGGCACGGGCGACGCTGTGATCGACTCCCCCTATAACGAAGCTGTCGCCAAGAGCATGGTCATCGCACCTCCCGAGG
>JAXJLC010000118.1:0-3853 GCA_036297365.1 Collinsella sp. | reverse complement strand
GGGCAGAGAACAAGTTCCCTCCCGGCGCGTCCTCGGACATGCAAGAAGCCCTCGCTGCGCACTTCGTGCGGCGAGGGCTTCTTGCGTCCTGCGGAGTGCGCCGGGAGGGAACTTGTTCTCTGCCCTGCGGGTTCGGCGATGTCACAACGGGCAATGATTAATCTGAATAAAGATGGTGCGCGGCCTTTTAGGCTGCGCTTTTGCTTTGCTTCGCGCCATGTGGGGGCGGTGGCGACGTGCATTTTTGCGAGTATTCTGCAGTCGAAGGTCCCTGCATACCGATCTCGGGCAAAAAATCGGGAGTTCTCGATGTTTTCTACGAATGATGGGCGGGGTTATGGGCTGGCAGCGTTTGATTTGCAGGGATATTCGCGGTCTTTGGCATTTATCGTGGCGCCCGAAGCTCTTGGTTATGTTGAATACTCCTAAAAATGCACGACGCTTAGAGGGGGACCTTCGCGAAAAAGGAAACCGCCCCGTCGAAGTATGCATTCGACGGGGCGGTTTATGCATTTGGCCGATTAAGGATGCGCTGTCAAACTACTAGAACTTGACGGTCGGGGCCTGGCGGGCTGCTTCGGCGGCCTCGAAGCCCTGGCGCTCCTTAAACTGGAAGATGCCGGCAAAGATGACAGCCGGGAACGTCTGAATGGCGTTGTTGTAGCTGAGCACGCAATCGTTGTAGCTCTGGCGTGCATAGCTAATCTTGTTCTCGGTATCCTCGAGCGATGCCTGCAGCTGCGTAAAGTTGGTGTTTGCCTTAAGATCGGGATAGGCCTCGGCTACGGCGAAGAGCTGACGCAGCGCACCGGTCAGCACGTTGTCGGCTTCCATCTTGGCTTCGGGCGTGGTGGCCTTGACGGCGGTGTTACGCGCGCTGATCACGGCGGAGAGCGTCTCCTGCTCGTGCTTGGCGTAGCCCTTGACGGTCTCGACCAGGTTGGGGATCAGGTCGTTGCGACGCTGCAGCTGCGTATCGATGTTCTGCCAGGCGTTATCGATGCGGTTACGCTTGGTGACCATGTTGTTGTAGATGCCGGCGATGGCGCAGGCAATCACAATGACAACAACGATGCCGATGATGACGGGAAGCATGATGTCTCCGTTTCGAATGGCCGCGGCGGCATGCGCCAGCTGCCGTTGGTATAACGCTACTAGTATACCCGCAACGTTTTGTCGTGCCGAACTTTCCGATAAGCGTTGTGTTTTCGGCGGGGTTGGCACCGGGGCAAAGCGCGCGAGGTACAGGTGTAAGATATGCGACAGATTGACGAGTGTTGTCTTTGCCCTGAGGATGGCGATACCAGTGGACCTTCGCATCAAGAAAACCTACCGCGCCCTGTTCGATGCCTTTACCGAGCTTCTCGAGGAGCATCGTTTTGAGGACCTGACGGTTGCCATGCTGTGCGACCGCGCCATGATTCGCCGCACGACGTTCTACAAGCACTTTCGCGACAAGAACGATTACTTTGCCTTTTATATCGATGAGCTCATGTCGGGCTTGCCGCAAAAACAGCCCGATGAGGCCGGCGCGGTATCTGCCGAGGACGTGCGCGCGCTTCGGCACGCGATTTTGGACGATGCCATGGATTTGATTCTGGCGCACGAGCGGCTCATGGATAACATTTTGGCAAGCAGCATGTCGGGCATGTTGACCAACGTTATTTGCGACCGCATTGCCCGCTCCATCCGCGAGCGTGTGATGAACGTGCTTGCCGAGGATGCCCTGGCCCCCGTGTCACTCGAGACGACGTCTGAGTTTGTCGCCGGCGGTATTATTCGACTTTTCACGATATGGTGGGAATCGGGCCACGATCTTGAGCGTCGACCTGAGATAGCCGACGTGGTCGATGCACTGTTTGAGCGGACCATGACACCGGTGCATCACTAGGAGTGGCGGAGAGAGGGGGATTTGAACCCCCGGAACGCTCTCGCGCTCAACGGTTTTCAAGACCGCCGCATTCAACCGCTCTGCCATCTCTCCGTGAGTCGTAATGATAGCATCGTTTTGAATTTGCAACAGGGAAGGCGAACGATGACGATCACCGAAATCGACGAGAAGTTCATGCGCGAGGCGCTGGCCGAGGCGCGAGCCGCCGCGGCGGTGGGCGAGGTGCCCATCGGAGCCGTAGTGGTGCGCGACGGCGAGGTTGTCGCGCGGGCGCATAATCGTCGCGAGCTCGATCAGGATCCTTCGGCTCATGCAGAGTTCGCGGCCCTGTGCGCTGCCGCCCAGGCGCTTGGCCGCTGGCGCCTTTCCGATTGCACGGTCTATGTAACGCTCGAGCCTTGCTGCATGTGTGCGGGGCTTATGGTCAACGCGCGCGTTGGACGCTGTGTGTATGGCGCGGCCGATGCCAAGGCGGGCGCGCTGGGATCCCTATACGATTTGAATGCCGATTCGCGCCTGAATCATCGGTTTAACGTGACGGCCGGGGTCCTGGCGGATGAATGCCGCGAGCTGCTGAGTAACTATTTTGGCGGTCTGCGCGGAGCGGGCGACGCTGATTGCGGTTGTGGGGCTGATCTTGAAGCGCACACTGCTCACGCCGCAGCGCTTGCAGGTGCCGGTGAAGATGCTGGCACGGCGGTTGACTTTGGTCCTGCGTGCCGCCGGCCCCGCCGTGTGCTGTTGGCGATTGATTCCTTTAAGGGCAGCGTTTCGAGCGCGCAGGCGGAGGCGGCGGTTGCCGAAGGCGTGCGCCGCGTTTGGCCCGATGCTCAGGTGGCCGCGTTGCCGCTGGCGGATGGCGGCGAGGGGACGCTCGACGCCATCGCCGCGCGTGGTGGCGAGCTTGTGACCTGCGAGGTTGCAGGCCCCTTGGGCGACCTCGTGTCTGCCCGGATGCTGGTTGATGTCGAGCGCGAGTCCGCGGTCATCGAGATGGCCGAGGCGGCCGGCATTGGGTATTCGAGCTGTACGGAGTCGGCGGCGTTGGCGGCTTCGACCTATGGCGTGGGCGAGCTCATGCTTCGCGCGGTTCGCATGGGCGCAAAGACACTCTATATTGGTCTGGGCGGCAGTGCCACCAACGACGGTGGCGCCGGCATGCTGCAGGCGCTGGGCGCACGTGTGGTCGATGACCAGGGCTGCGATGTCGCCCCCGGTCTTGCCGGACTTGAGCGGGTGGCGAGCGTTGATTTGGCGCCAGCGCTTCGGGCTTTGGATGGCACTCGTATTGTTGTGCTTTCGGATGTCGATAATCCGCTCGTAGGGCGTCGCGGCGCGCTTGCGGTGTTCGGTGGACAGAAGGGTCTGCCGACGGGGGATGCCGAGGCACTTCACAGGCACGACAGTTGGATGGTCGGCTACGGCCGCCTGCTCGATACGGCGATTGCTAGGGCGCGGGCTCAGGGGTTGTTGCGCGTGCCCGAGGGTGCACGGACATTTGGCTCGGTGCTCGGTGTGCCCGGTGCCGGCGCCGCCGGCGGCCTGGGCGCCGCGTTGCTAGCGCTCGGTGCGGAGCTGCGTTCGGGCGTGGAGACGGTGCTCGATCTGATTGGGTTTGACGAGTGCGTGCGCGATGCCGACCTGGTCATAACGGGCGAGGGCAATATGGACGAGCAATCCGCTGCCGGCAAGGCACCGGTGGGCGTGGCTCGTCGTGCGAAGCGATATGGCAAGCCGGTTGTTGCCGTCGTGGGCGGTCGTGCCGACAACCTGGATGCGGTGTATGGGCAGGGTGTCGACTTAGTTCTGCCGGTCTGTCGCAGACCCATGCCCCTTGACCAAGCGCTCGACCCCCAGGAAGCCACAATCAACCTCATCTGCGCCGGTGAAGCCGCCGCCCGATCCTACGACCTCGCCCGCCTCTAAAATCCAACTCCCTATAAGTTGCGGTGGAATAGTTCC
>JAXJLC010000117.1:0-13475 GCA_036297365.1 Collinsella sp. | reverse complement strand
GGGGACGTTCTTAAACGACTAGTCGTCGGGGTGGCGTGTCGCCTGACGCCGCGACCGTGAGACCTCTGGCATGTGTGAGCTATTTGCTAGGTCCTTGTAACGTTTACGCCCGCAGAGTCTTATTTGAGCTCCCTTTGGGTACGTTGGAATTGGATATACGTCCGATTCCATCAAGCCCGAAGGGAGCTTTTCTATGTTTAAACTGATTGCATCCGATATGGACGGCACGTTGCTTGACGAAAACGGCCAGGTGCCTCCCGAGACCTACGAACTGATTCTGGCGCTACACGAGCATGGCGTGCATTTCGCCGCATCGTCAGGCCGTCGTTACGACCGCCTGTGCGAGTTCTTTGCACCTGTTCGCGACAAGATGGACTTTGTCGCCGCTAACGGCGCCCAGGTCTACGCCGACGGTAAGATGGTAGACCGCGAGGTGTATTCGCACCTGGCGATTCGAAGGCTCGCCCAGGCCGTCGCGACGTTTCCCAATCTGCATCTTGCACTTTTTGACCGAACCAAGTCCTTCTTGCTCGATGACGAGTGCAAGTTCGTGCGTGAGGTCGATAAGGACCTTCCCAATGCCGAGCGCATTTGGGAGCTGCCCGATCCCAGCGTAAATATCATCAAGGCGAGTATCTTTTGCGATGACGGTGCCGTTATGGACAGCGCTTACGTACTACAGCGCGAACTCGGTCAGCTCTTTACTTTTGCGCCTTCGGGCAACGCGTGGATCGATGCCATGCAGCCCGGCGTGTCGAAGGCCTCGGGCATCGCACAGCTCATGGAGCACTATGGAGTCGAACGCGACGAGGTTATGGCGTTTGGCGACTCGATGAACGACTACGAGATCATTCGCTTTGTCGGTACGGGCTGCGCGATGGAAAACGCGCGCCCCGCGCTCAAGGCAGTGGCCGATCGCGTGGTGGGTTGTAATCGCGACCACGCCGTCCAGCAGGAGCTCCGTCGCGTGCTGGAGAGTCTCGCTTAATCCGGCAGATGGGGACGTTCCTTTTCTGCCGGCAGTGGGGGGCAGTCCTTGCAGCTTTTTCGCGAAGACTGTCCCCAACGACTAGTCATTCAAGAACGTCCCCAATGACTGTTTTAGCTACCCTGCCGGGTTGCTGCTGCTAGGCGAGAGCGGCCATGATGGTGCGGGCGACGCCGTCGTGGTCGTTGTCGTATTCGGTGATGGCGTCGGCGGCCTCGCGGTCCTCGGGCTCGGCGTTGATCATGGCCATGCCGTGGCCCGCTGCCTGCAGCATGGGGATGTCGTTGATGTTGTCGCCGAACGCCCAAGCGTCGGCGAGACGCTCGCCCAGGTGCTCGCAGAGCCACGTGAGGGCCGTTCCCTTGGTGGCGCCCTCGCCCATGACCTCGATATTCATGGCGTACGAACGCGTGACTTCAATGCCTCCGAGCGTGTCGAGTTCCGCCGCGATGGCGTCGCGATCAGCCGGGTTGTGCCAGTACATGGCGATGCGCTCGAGCGTCTCGACCTCGTCGATCTTGCTGTCGATATCCATGTCGATCGGTGTTCGTGTGCGCTTGAGCGAAGCCGCGATGTGGGGGTCGCCGCCGCAGAATTCGTCCAGGCGCGTGTAGAGCGAGCGGGGGAGGAAGCACTGCCCATCCGCGAAGATATCGAAGGTCACATCGTGGCCGGCGGCGATGCGATGGATGCGATGGGCAATGCCGCAATCGAGCGGACGGCTCAAGATGCACGTGGCGCGCGAGGCGTCGGTGGGCACATCGTCGTCGAGCTGCCAGACGCTGGCGCCATTGGCGCAAACGGCATAGTGCACGGCGGTATGGGCGAGGATGGGCTCAAAGATGCCCGACAGCGGACGTCCCGTGCAGGGCACAAATTCAATCCCGCGTCGAGCGAGCTCGTCGAGCATCGCCCAGGTGGCATCGCTCATCTGCTTATCGCTCGTCAACAGCGTTCCATCCATATCGGAAAACACAATCATTTGATGCAGCCCTTTCTGCTGGCATAAAAAGCGTGGCCGAGGGCGATGATGCCCTGGCCACGCTCGGGTTCTATAACGGTCCGCGTCCTAGCGATCGGCGAGCGGCTTGTACTCCAGCGGCTCGATAACCGGGCGATACGCGGGGCGAATAATGCGGTGCGCGCAGAAGAGCTCTTCCATGCGGTGCGCCGACCAGCCGGCCATGCGGGCGACGGCGAATAGCGGCGTAAAGAGCGTCTCGGGCACGCCGAGCATCTTGTAGATAAAGCCCGTGTACAGGTCGATGTTGGCGCAGATGGGCTTGGTCATGCCGTGGTCGCGCATCACCTGCGGTGCCAGGCGCTCGATGCGCTCGATGAGCGCGAACTCCTCGCCCAAGTCCTTCTTGGCGGCAAGCGTGCGCGCGTAACGGCGGCACACCTCGGCGCGCGGGTCACTGAGCGTATAGACGGCGTGGCCCATACCGTAGATGAGGCCCGTGCCGTCGAAAGCCTGCCTGTCGAGGATCTTGCCCAGGTAGGCCGCGACCTCGTCCTCGTCCTCCCAGTTGGAGACATGCGCGCGGATGTCCTCGTGCATAGACACGACCTTGGCGTTGGCGCCGCCGTGGCGCGGGCCCTTGAGCGAGCCGATAGCCGCGGCGTAGGCGGAATACGGGTCGGTGGCCGATGAGGACAGCACGCGGCAGGCGAACGTGGAGTTGTTGCCGCCGCCGTGCTCGGCATGCAGCATGAGCATCACGTCGAGCAGCATGGCTTCGTCGCGGGTGAATGCCATGCCACCGCGCAACACCTGCAGGATGGTCTCGGCGGTGGAGAGGCCGGGTGTGGGGTGCGGTACGTGAACCTCGGAGCCGCGGCGCTTGGCGACCGAGGCCATATGCGCGAAGGCGGCGATGCGGGGGAGACGGGCGAGCATGGAGATGGCGACGTCGATTTCGTGCTCGGGTGTAATGGCGTCGGGCTCGGCGTCGAAGGCGTAGAGCAGCAGCACGGCGCGCTGAAGCACATTCATGATGCTCGACGACACCGTGGTCATGGGGAACTCACGGACGTATTCGTCGCTCAGGTGCCTAAAAGCACCCAGGCGTCCGCAAAAACCGTCGAGTTCCTCTTTGGTGGGCAGCGAGCCCGTGATGAGCAGATAGGCGACCTCTTCGTAGCCGTAGCGGTTCTCGGCCTGGGCGTTGTTGACCAGATCCTCGATGCTGTAGCCACGAAGTGTGAGCTTGCCCTGATCGGGCACGACTTTACCGTCGACCTTGTTGTAGCCGTGCACGTCCGAGATGCGGGTAAGGCCCGCGACCACGCCCGAGCCGTCGGCATTGCGCAGGCCGCGCTTGACGTTGTGCTCTACGAACAGGTCCTCGTCGTACGGGGCGGTCGGCAGGCCGTGGTAGAGGTTTTCGCTTTCGGGCGAAATCTGACGGCTCGCCTCGTAATCCAGAACCAGGCGGCTCAGGTGATCGTCGAAGCGGTAGTAGATTTTCTTGGCGTCGTAGGCCATGCGTGCTCCTCTCCGGTCCGCTTTGGGGCGGCGCGCTTGGACGATATGACGTCAGGCTGCCCCGAGCGGCTTGTTCGCTACAGGCGGTACATAAAGTTAAAGACGTCCTCGCGCTGAATGGACACGTTGACGCCCGAAAGCTCGCCTGCCTCGGCCAGGGCCTTCTGCAGCTCGGCGAAGTCGAGCTTGGACTCGGCGGTGTCGGCCAGCATGGTCATGGTGAAGATGTCCTCGATAATGGACTGCGTGATGTCGCGGATGTCGACGTTGGCCTCGCCCAGAACACGGGTGACGCCGGCGACGATACCGGGGCGGTTCTTGCCAAGGACGGTGATGACGATACGGGAGGACGAGATCTCGGCCATGGGAAACCCTTTCGCGTGGTTGCGGCGCGCGCGGGCGCTCCGCTACGGTACAGTGTTCATCATTGTACCTGTCTGGCGCCAAAAGGGGTGTGCTTACTGCGGCGTTACACGTCTGCAACATGGGCGAAGGGGCGACAGGGTGCGTGTCCGCTGCGGTTGGCCACGCCGCGTTGCACAAAGACCGTGAACCTTTTGTGGGACGCGCGGCGCCGTGGTACCATAGCCAAGTTTGTTGTCTTGGTCGGAAACCAAGACGCCTTATGCGCTGATCGGTAACCAGCGCCTGACTAATAAGGAGTCCTACCATGAAGCAGGGTATCCATCCCCAGTATGTCGAGTGCACGGTGACGTGCTCCTGCGGCAACACCTTCAAGACGCACGCTACCGTGTCCGAGATGAAGGTCGAGCTTTGCAACGAGTGCCACCCGTTCTACACCGGCCAGCAGAAGTTCGTCGACACCGGTGGACGCGTCCAGCGCTTCGCCGACAAGTTCGGTGGCGCCGCTGCCGCCCAGCTCAAGAAGGCCGAGGAGGCCAAGGCTGCCAAGGCCGCCAAGGCTGCTGAGGCCGAGGCCGCTCGCAAGGCCGCCGCTGAGGCTAAGGCTGCCGAGAAGGCTAAGCGTGCCGCTAAGTTCGCCGAGGAGGCTGCCAAGCAGGCCGCCGAGGCTCCCGCAGAGGCTCCTGTCGAGGAGGCCGCTGCCGAGGCCGAGACCACCGAGGCTGCTGAGTAAATAGCTCACTGAGCAAACACTCGCATTCATGGCATAAGGGCCGTGCATCCGTTTGGGTGCGCGGCCCTTTTCTTTTTATTGGTGCAAACCAACCTGTCTCCATTGCGCCAAATGGCAGAGAGACAGCGTTTGCCCAGTTAGACCTGCCAAAATTAACCTGTCCCATTGTGGCAGGTTGGTCGTAGTTATTACGTGGCGGTCGAGGTCGACCGTATAGGCCGCGCCTTGTTTGGCTAAAGTACAATCATCTGTGTTTAACTCGCCCGCAGCTGCACGGCGTGGGCGATGGCCAAAAAGGAAAACCACATGGGATTCATGTCAAAGCTGCTGTCCTTTGGATCCGATAAGGACCTTAAGCGCTACTACAAGATCGTTGACCAGATCAACGGTCTTGAGCCCCAGTTTGAGAAGATGACCGAGGAGGAACTCCGCGCCCAGACCGATAAGTTCCGCGAGCGTTACGCCAACGGCGAGTCGCTCGACGACATGCTCCCCGAGGCTTTCGCCACCGTGCGCGAGGCTTCCAAGCGCATCACGGGCATGCGTCACTTTGACGTACAGCTCATCGGCGCCATGGCGCTTCATGAGGGTCATATCGCCGAGATGAAGACCGGCGAAGGCAAGACCCTGGTCTCCACCTTGGCCGGCTACCTCAATGCTATCGCCGGCAAGGGCGTGCATGTCGTTACCGTCAACGATTACCTGGCAAAGCGCGACTCCGAGTGGATGGGCCGCATCTACAAGTACCTGGGAATGACCGTCGGTCTGCTCCAGAACAACATGCCGCTCGAACTCAAGCGCCCGGCCTACCAGGCAGACGTCACCTACGGCACCAACTCCGAGTTCGGTTTCGACTACCTGCGCGACAACATGGTCACCCGCCCCGAGCAGCGCGTACAGCGCGGCCACCATTACGCCATCGTCGACGAGGTCGACTCCATCCTGATCGATGAGGCCAGAACGCCGCTCATCATCTCGGGCGCCGGCACCAAGTCCGCCAGCACCTATAAGGACTTCGCGCGCGCCGTGCGAGGCCTGGAGCGCGGTGAGGACGTATCGCACGACATGCTCACCGCCACCGAGGACGTCGAGCCCACGGGCGACTACGTCATGGACGAGGCCAAGCACACCATCGCCGCCACCGAGCGCGGCCTTAAGAAGATCGAGCGCCGCCTGGGCATCGAGGACATCTACGCCGACCTTTCGGGTCAGCTGGTCAACCACCTGCAGCAGGCGCTGAAGGCCCAGTACATGTTCCATCGCGACAAGCAGTACGTGGTCACTAACGGCGAGGTCAAGATCGTCGACGAGTTCACCGGCCGCATCATGGAAGGCCGCCGCTACTCCGAGGGTCTGCACCAGGCCATCGAGGCCAAAGAGGGCGTGCTCGTGCGCGAGGAGAACCAGACGCTGGCCACCATCACCCTGCAGAACTACTTCCGTCTGTATGACAAGCTCTCCGGCATGACCGGTACGGCACTCACCGAGGATGCCGAGTTCCGCGAGATTTACAAGCTGCCCGTCGAGGTCATCCCCTCCAACAAGCCCGTGCAGCGTGTTGACCACGAGGACCTGGTGTACCGCACCATCCAGGCCAAGTACAACGCCGTTGCCGACGACGTCGAGCGACGTCACGCCAAGGGCCAGCCGGTCCTGGTGGGCACCGTCTCCATCGAGAGCTCCGAGAAGCTGTCCGCCGCCCTTACCAAGCGCGGCATCGCACACGAGGTCCTCAACGCCAAGCACCATGAACGCGAGGCCCACATCGTTGCCCAGGCCGGACGCTACGGCGCCGTGACCATCGCTACTAACATGGCCGGTCGTGGTACCGACATCCTGCTGGGCGGCAACCCCGACGAGCTGGTGCGCGAGCGCCTGGAGTACGAGGGTCTGACCATGGAGGATGTGACGCCCGAGCAGCTCGAGCAGTTTAACGCCGAGGCCAAGGAGACTTGCAAGGCCGAGCGCGAGCGCGTGCTTGCCGCCGGCGGCCTGACCGTCATCGGCACCGAGCGCCACGAGTCCCGCCGTATCGACAACCAGCTGCGCGGCCGCTCCGGCCGTCAGGGCGATCCGGGCGAGACCCAGTTCTACCTGTCGCTCGAGGACGACCTCATGCGCCTGTTCGGCGGCGACAAGATGGACCGCGTCTCCAAGATGATGGTCACGGCCGACATGGGCGACGACATGCCCATCCAGCACAAGATCATCTCCAAGGCCGTCGAGAGCGCCCAGCACAAGGTCGAGAGCATCAACTTCTCCATGCGTAAGAGCGTTCTTGAGTACGACGACGTTATGAACAAGCAGCGCCAGGTCATCTACGCCGAGCGCAACAAGATTCTGGACGGCAAGGACCTGACCGACCACATCACCGAGGTCATGCACGATACCGTGTACCGCTGCGTGCAGGAGTTCTGCACCAAGGACAGCCACGAGGGCGAGCGCGATCTTGAGGGTTTGCGTAAGTGGGTTGTGGAGCTCACCGGCCACATCGATACGCCGAAGTTCCCCGACGAGGATTATGAGGCCCTGGCTGCCGATGTCCTGGCTTACGTAGAGAAGTGCTACAACATGAAGGCCGAGCGCTTGGGCGAGGACCTGATGCGCGAGCTCAACACCCAGGTCATGCTGCGCGTCATCGATACCCGCTGGATGAACTACCTGCAGGAGATGGACTACCTCAAGACCGGCATCGGCCTGCGCGGCTTTGGCCAGCGCGACCCGCTGGTCGAGTACAAGACCGAGGCCTACGGCGCGTTCCAGATACTCGTCGATACCATGTATGAGGATTACCTGCGCACGGTTCTGCGCATCGAGATCAAGGCTGCCCCGCGTGCCGTGGAGCACAAGGAGGAGCCCGCGCTCGAGGGCGCGCGCTTCTCCGGTCCTGCCGAGGTCGATGGTGACAACGGCGACTCGGTGCTGCGCAAGCAGGCGCAGGTGCAGGCCCGCACGGCTGTCCAAGGCGGACCGGCTGCCGTCAACAACGGTGGCAAGGTGACCACCTATCGCAAGTCCGAGAGCGACGATCCGTACGTCAACGTGGGCCGCAACGATCCGTGCCCCTGCGGTAGCGGCAAGAAGTTTAAGTACTGCCACGGCAGGAATCGTTAATGGCTGAGGCTTTAGAGGTGACGCCCGCCGAGCTGGACGCGTTCGCGGACCGGCTCGGCGAGGTCGAGTCGTATCTCCATTTGGACGAAAAGCGCACGCGCGTGACCGAGCTCGAGGCTAAAAGCGTGGCCCCCGGCTTTTGGGATGACGCCGACGCTGCCCGTGCCACTATGGAGGAGATCGCGCGCACCAAGGAAGATATCGCTGCCGTGGACACCGCGCGCGGCGAGCTTTCCGATGCCCGCGCCGCGCTGGAGCTTGCCGAGGAGATGGGGGATGACCCCGACGCCGTCGCCCTTCGCGAGGAGGCTACAGCCACGGCTGAGCGCCTGGCCCGTGCCATCGATGAGCTTGAGCTTTCGAGCTGGTTTACCGGTGAGTTCGATCACGGCGATGCCATTGTGACCATCAAGCCCGGACAGGGTGGTCTGGAGGCCCAGGACTGGACCTTCATGCTCTTTAAGATGTACATGAAGTACTGCCAGCGTCGCGGCTGGAAGGTCACCATCAACGACTGTCCCGCGGCCGAGGTCATCGGCATCGACCGCGCGACCTTTACCGTCGAGGGCAAGGACGCATTTGGCATGCTGCGCGCCGAGGCCGGCGTCCATCGCTTGGTTCGCATTAGCCCCACCGACGACAAGAAGCGCCGCCAGACCACGTTTGCCGGCGTCGAGGTCATCCCCGTGCTACCCGATGATATCGACATCGAAATCAGTCCCGATGACATCCGCGTGGACGTGTACCACGCGAGCGGCCCGGGCGGTCAGGGCGTCAACACCACCGACTCCGCCGTGCGCGTGACGCATTTTCCCAGCGGCATTGTGGTTACCTGCCAAAACGAGCGCAGCCAGATTCAGAACAAGGCCGCGTGCATGCAGATCCTCAAGGCTCGCCTGTACGAGATTGAGCTCGAGAAGCGCGCCGAGGCGCTCGATGAGATCCGCGGACCCAAGACCACGATTGGTTTTGGCAACCAGATTCGCAGCTACGTGCTCTACCCGTACCAGATGGTCAAGGACCTACGCACGGGCGTGGAGACCAGCAATGTCGAGGCCGTTCTTGACGATGGCGACCTGGACCCGTTTGTTATTGGCTACCATCGTTGGGCCACCGGCAACGCCGATGCAGAAGGCTCGGAGGTCTAAAACATCGGGCGGCTTCAAGCCGATGCTAAGCCCAACGGTTGGACGGGTTTGTATCCAGAATAAACCCTGCGCAGGGGTGGTTTTTGTCCGGCGAATCGGTAGAATCGAATACAGCAAGAAGTTCGAAGCGCATCCGTTTGGGTGCGCTTTTTTGAGGGAGGCAGCATGGCATATCGTCTGGACATCAAGCGCATTCTTTCGATGAACTTCTTTCACGATTTGCCCCAGATCATGTTGGGGTGTGCCTTGGCCGCCATCGCGACCGACCTGTTTTTGATTCCCAACGGTCTTGCCGCCGGTGGCGTTACGGGCCTTGCCACCATTATCCAGGCGGTCGGTGCATCGCGCGGCCTATCGCTTCCCGTTGGTATTCAGACGATCGTGATGAACGCCTTGCTGCTGCTGGTCGTTATGCGCGAGGGTGGCATGTTCTACGTGGTGCAGACCGCGACGGGCTTTGTGCTGCTGGGCTTCTTTACCGATCTGTTCGCCCCGTTTGTAGCACCTCTGGCGGATGCGGACCTGATGCTCCCTGCCATGTGGGGCGGCATTATTACGGGCATCGGTTACGGCATGGTGTTGCGCGCCGGCGCCAACACCGGCGGCTCGGACACGATTGGCCAAATCATCTCGCGTAACACCTCGCTGCCGGTGGGCTCGACCGTCATGGCGATCGATGTTGCCGTATGCGCGCTATCGGCTCCGGTCTTTTCAATCGAAAACGCACTGTATGCAGGCCTTTCGATGGTCATTAGCGGCTACGTGATCGATGCCGTGGTCGATGGTGGCAACAAACGTCGTATGGTACTCATCATCTCGGACAAGTTCCCTGATATCGCTGCCGATATCATGTATGGCCTGGGTCGTGGCTGTACCAAGTTTAAGGCGACTGGCATGTATTCGGGTGCCGAGAAGCCGGTGGTTATGGTCATCGTGAGCCGTCGAGAGCTCAATACCCTCAAGACGATCGTGCGTGAGCGCGATCCTCACGCCATTGTGACGGTCGCTGACGTTACGGAAGCCTTCGGCGAGGGATTCAAGGACATTAGCGCTTAGGGTCGACCGCGTTCCATCCAAAAGACGTTCACATTGATAAACCGTTTCATCAGCGGTTCTGCCTGCTAAATTGTTCAAATAATGATAAAAACTCTGGTAAAGCCATCAGTTTCCAGCATAATGAATGACGTACGTGCATTGCGGCTGTGTTGGGATTACCTTCGGTGCCGTGCGCATTTTGTCTAATGAGGATGAAAGGAAGGCACAATGAGCGACGAAGAGCTCAAAAAGGTTGCCAACGAGGTAAGGAAGGGCATCGTCACCGGCGTGCACGCTGCCAAGTCCGGCCATCCGGGCGGTTCGCTCGGCGCTGCCGACATCATGACCTATCTGTACTTTGAGGAAATGAACGTCGACCCGGCCGATCCCCGCAAGGCCGATCGCGACCGTTTTGTGCTCTCCAAGGGCCATTGCGCTCCGGGCCTGTACGCCGTGCTCGCCGAGCGTGGGTTCTTCCCCAAGGAGGATCTCGAGACGCTGCGCCACATCGGCAGTCACCTGCAGGGTCACCCCAACATGAACGACACCCCGGGCGTTGACATGTCTACCGGTTCGCTCGGCCAGGGCATCTCCGCCGCCGTGGGCATGGCGGTTGCCGCCAAGCACTGGGGCGATACTTACCGCACGTACGCCCTGCTGGGCGATGGCGAGAGCGAGGAGGGCCAGGTCTGGGAGGCCGCCATGTTTGCCGGCAACCAGCAGCTCGATAACCTCTGCGTGATCGTCGACCACAACGGCCTGCAGATCGACGGCCCCGTCGAGGAGGTCAACGACCCCATGCCGCTCGCCGACAAGTTCCGCGCCTTTAAGTTCCATGTGGTGGAGCTCGCCGACGGCAATGATTTCGATCAGATCCGCGCCGCCTTTGCCGAGGCCCGCGCCACCAAGGGTCAGCCGACCGCCATTATCGCCGAGACCATGAAGGGCAAGGGCGTCTCCTTTATGGAGAACCAGGTGGGTTGGCACGGTAAGGCCCCCAACGATGAACAGTTTGAGCAGGCCATGGCAGAGCTCACGGCCGCCGGAGAGGAGCTCTAGGATGGCAGACGTCAAGAAAATCGCCACGCGCGTAAGCTACGGCGAGGCCCTCGTCGAGCTCGCCAACGAGCACGATGACTTTGTGGTCCTCGACGCCGACCTGGCCGCCGCCACGCAGACTGGCAAGTTCAAGGCAGCCTGCCCCGACCGCTTCTTCGATGTGGGCATTGCCGAGAGCAACCTGATGGGTGTTGCCGCCGGTATCGCAACCACCGGCCGTGTTGCCTTCGCGAGCAGCTTTGCCATGTTCGCCGCCGGCCGCGCCTTTGAGCAGGTCCGCAACTCCATTGGCTACCCGCACCTTAACGTTAAGATCGGTGCCACGCACGCCGGTATCTCGGTGGGCGAGGACGGCGCCACGCACCAGTGCTGCGAGGATATCGCCCTGATGCGCGTCATCCCCGGCATGACCGTGATTGTTCCCGCCGACGATGTCGAGGCCCGCGCCGTGACGCGCGCCGCCTACGAGTGCGACGGCCCCGTGTATATGCGCTTCGCCCGTCTGGCCTCGCCGGTTATCAACGACCCCGAGACCTACAAGTTCGAGGTAGGCAAGGGCATCGTCATGCGCGAGGGCACCGACGTCACCATCATCGCCTGCGGCCTGATGGTCGGCGAGGCGCTCGAGGCCGCTGAGCAGCTTGCTGCCGAGGGCATCGATGCCGAGGTCATCAACATGCACACCATCAAGCCCATCGATGCCGACCTGATCGTCAAGAGCGCCACCAAGACCGGCCACGTCGTGACCGTCGAGGAGCACTCCGTGATCGGTGGCCTGGGCAGCGCCGTCGCCGACGTCCTGTGCGAACAGTGCCCGACGCCGCTTAAGAAGATCGGTGTCAACGACACCTTCGGCGAGTCCGGCCCGGGTGCCGAGCTCCTGCACAAGTACGGCCTGGACGCCGCGAACATCGTGGCGACCACCAAGGAGTTCTTGGCCTAAGGCGTTTTGCGTTGGCCTTAACTTGAGAGCCGTCCCCGTATTGGGCAATAAATAAGCCGGGGTGCCTTCCATGTGGGGGCACCCCGGCTTTGCGTTTGGGTGGCAGGGAGGAAGCTAGAGGAGCTTTAGACTTGGTGTCAGCGCGTCTTGCATGGCCTTGTCCTGCTGTGCCAACCCATCGCTATAGTGGCTATCTTCTGATGCGAGGAAGTCCGAGAGGATTTTGCTGTATGAGACTGTGCCAAGGCTCTGTAGATCCGTGAGCTCGGTCGCCTCCTCTTCTGATACGCTATCGGAATAATGGCTACTGCCAAAATATTTTTTACTGTGAGCCTCATCTGCGGCGACATAAGACCAACTAGTTCGACCGAGTCGAACGAAGAAGTTGTCACTTAACGGCACTATCTTAATTGCGCCGCCGGCAACGTCCCCCATATTGCGATCGGGGTTAGCAGACCCGATGAGCGCGATGACAACTCTACTGGGGTAGAGCTTTGATCGGACGGTGATCGTGTCTCCGTCGACTTCCACTGTCACCCTGCCATCCCAGTACTCGGGCAGGTCGACGCTAAAGGTTTGGGCCTCGATGTGGCGTGCGGCGGCTTTGCGCTGTTCCTCGGCCTGGCGCGCCGCCTCCTCTTCGGCGGCTTTCTTGGCCGCGACGGCGGTGTCGCGGCGGTTCGTTGCGGCGTGTTGCAGTGCATCGACATTGGGCGCGTCCTTGCCCTTGTATGCCATGGCGAGTGTCACGGCGTCGTTGATCTCGTCGTCGGTCACGTCGACAGCTTCAATGGGCGTAAAGTCCAAAACCGAATCCTGATCGGCGAGTTCTGCCAAGTCGATCTTCTCGCCCTTGGCAAAAGCGTCGTCGAGCGTGAGCTCGGCCTTTGTGCAAGGCACCTGGTAGATAGTGCCATCGGCGGCGATGGGGGAGCCTGCCGCCTTGAGCGTGTACTTGCCCTGGATAAGCTTGATGCCCGAGCCGTCGGAAGCGACATATTCGACCTTGTCGACCTTCTTTCCGTCGACCGTCTTGCCCTTTACGCGCACCGGCACACGCGAAGCGCCGCTATCGGTGTCCCACCCTTCAGCCTTTACACTCACCACGAGCGCATGCTTGGAATGCGCCGACTCATACTGCTCCTGCTCCTGGACATGCTGCTGATACAGGTGATACGCCAGCCCACCACCCCCGCCAACAACGATTACCACAGCGCAGACGATAGCGATCACGACGCCTTTCTTAGGCTTCTTACCGGGAGCGGGCGAACCCACAGGTGCCGGCGCAACCGCAGGTTCGGCTACGGGCATAGTCTGTGTCCCGTCAAGCGCAGCCCCGCAGCCCACGCAAAACCGAGCCTCATCAGCAAGCTCAGCACCACAATAAGGACAAACCATATCAACCTCCAGCAAGCCTAGAACCATCCATCTAACTCAACTGTAAAGCGAAAACCCCAACCCAAGTTGCGCAACAATGAGTCCCAATATAAGTTGCGGTGAAATAGGGACTGATTAGGGCTTTTAACCACTAAAACAGTCCCTATTTCACCGCAACTTCTAAAGAGGCCCCTTAGTAGCCGCAGGCCGGGCACAGGGTTACCTCC
>JAXJLC010000116.1:0-2463 GCA_036297365.1 Collinsella sp. | reverse complement strand
GAGAAGGGCATGAAGCTCTTCCTGTCCACGCCGAGCGGTATGCCCGTCCCCGCCGTCGTCATTGACGTGACGCCCGAGGCTGTGACGCTCGACGCCAACCACGAGCTGGCCGGCAAGGACCTCAACTTTGATATCGAGCTCGTCGAGGTCGAGGGTTAGAGTATGCCTGAACGCTTGGTTTCGACGACATGCTTGGGAAATCTCAACGATCCGTCCTATGAACTCCTGCTTCGCCGGGAGCTGGGCGGTGTCTTTGAGGTCGATGAGCTGCTGCTCGATTGGGACCAGGCCGATGTATGTGCGTTTGTGGGCGCGACGGAGCTGGGGCGCACGGTCGATGTTCGGCTGGATACTGCCGACGGCGGTCGTCTTGTCGATGGCGACGTGCTCGCCATCGACCGTTCGGGCGTGGTGCCCGCGGCGGTTGTCGTGCGCCTGCGCAGCGCCGAGGTTTATTTGGTCGAAGTCGACCGCATGGATCCGATTGCACTCGCGCATGCGTGCTGGGAGATCGGCAACATGCATGCGCCGCTCTTCCGAGGCGACTCGGACGAGCATACCGTGCGCATGTATACGCCGGTGCAGCCTGTTTTGGGCCGCATGCTCCGGGGTGTCGAGGGTGTTCGGCTCTCGGTGGTCACGCGCGAGCTCGATGCCAGCCGGCGCTTTGCGTCGAGTGCGGCGGAGGTCGTCGTGAGCATGGCTCCCGACTTTACCATCGTAAAAAAGACGCGCGGCTAAGCGCGCGTATGCGCAAGACGGGCTTTGAGGGGCGACCAATCAAGGTCCGTCTTGCTGTTGATAGGAGGCTTTGGGGGAAGCGTATGGGTCTTGAGGGAATCAAGCTGATCGCCTGCGATTTGGATGGCACGTTGCTGCATCCGGGGGAGCGCGAGCCGCGTTCCGAGGCCTTTGAGCTTATCGATGAGCTGCATCGTCGCGGTATCGTGTTTATGCCGGCGAGCGGCCGTCAATATGCGAGCTTGCGCCACCTGTTTGCCCCGGTGGCCGATGAGCTCGCCTATGTATGCGAAAACGGAGCCCTGGTGATGAGCGAGGGACGTGCCGTTGTCAAGCGTTCCATGGAGCGCAGCCTTGCTATGGATATCGCGAATGCCGTGGTTGCGTATCCCCATGCCGACGTGACCCTTTCGTGCGAGGGGCACCTCTACACCATGAGCGGCAACGATGCGTTCGTCGACCATTTGCGCTATGAGGTCCACTGCGATGTGGCGGTGGTCGATCGTCCCGAGGACATCGACGAGGACGTCATTAAGATTGCCTTCCAGACGCCCGAGGTGGAGCAGCCGGCGGCCCTGGAGTATTTCGAGCGCCTCTTTAGCGACCGTGTCGATGTGATGACGTCGGGAACCGAATGGACGGACTTTATCGGTTTCGGTTCGGGCAAGGGCTCCGCGCTTGCCGATTACGGTCGTGCCCTGGGGATTTCGCCCGATGAGATGATGGCGTTTGGCGACAATGAGAACGATCGCGACATGCTCAACGCCGTGGGCCATCCCTATCTGATGGAGAGCTGCAACCCCACCATGCGCGGCATCAACGACCGCGTCCGCTACGTGCGCACGGTCGAAGAAGAGCTACGTCGTCTGCTCGCCGAGTAGATATCTGGGACGTGTCTAGAAATGTGCTGTTTGCTGTAGCGGATGGGCAAGTAGATTTGCGGGCATGCCACTAAGGGCTATCGGCAGTCGGGGCAGAGACCCTCGAAGATGGTGTAGTGCGACGTGACGTGCCAGCCGATTTGCTCGGACGCTTTGGCGTCGAGCTGGGCATCGAAGGGGAGCGGTACGTCGATGACGCGGCTGCACGAGGTGCAGATGATATGCGCGTGCGGCTCGATGGTGCGATCGAAGCGACTGCCGCCCGGTGTCTTGATGGAGAGGATCTCGCCGGCGTCGGCCAAGAGATTGAGATTGCGGTAGACCGTACCGCGGCTGATTTTGTCATCCTGCGCGCGCACGACGTTGTAGATTTCGTCGGCGGTGGGATGGTTATAGCTTTGGCGCACGGCGTCAAGAACCAGCTTTCGCTGCTTGGTATTCCTTCTTTGCACCGCCATGCGCCTCGCCTCTTTTCTATCAACGGTCGTAGGTAAATGATACCGTATTTAGCACACAATACTAATAATGAGGAGTGAAACCGTCTTCATTGGCAAGTGGGGCTCGGGCCTGGGCGTCTACGAGGCGAAAACGCGTTCCCATGCGCTCGTAGGAGGCATGAAGCGTCTCGAGATGAGATAGGATGTTTGCCGGAGCTCCCTGTATCTCCATCTCGACTGAGCCGTCTTCCATGTTACGCACCCAGCCGGTGAGTGCGCGTGCCTGCGCGAGGTTGGTGTTGGTAAAGCGAAAACCAACGCCCTGGACCTGCCCCTCCCAGCGCAGGAAATAGCGCAGGGGAGTGTCTTGAGTGGCCTCGTCGCTTGCAAGCACAGTAAGCCTG